>JAKASH010000420.1 GCA_021828225.1 Acidobacteriota bacterium
CGATCTCCGATCGAACCCGAACTATATATGACATATGCCCAATGGCCATCAAGCAATATGTGGCTTGTTGCCCGCACCAGAACCGATCCTTCACTATTGGTCCCTGCAGTCAGGAAGGCGGTGTGGAACATCGACCCGGATCAGCCAGTCGCCGACGCCAATACGATGGATCAATGGTTATCAAAAGAGACAGCCTCAAGGCGCTTCATGCTGCAATTGATCGGAACTTTTGCATTTATGGCGCTGGTTCTGGCAGCAGTGGGGACCTATGGCGTAGTGGCCTACGGAGTAGGACAACGAACACACGAGATCGGCATTAGAATGGCGCTTGGCGCTACTGAGCAACGTATCTTGTGGACAGTAATTTCCCAAACTGTTCGCTGGCTCATTACCGGGATCGCGGCCGGCATCGTCGGCGCCTTCGGTATAACCCGGCTCCTCGGACACTATCTCTATGAAGTGCAGCCCTCAGATCCGCAAACATTCATTGGTGTTCTGTTGGTTCTGCTTGGGATTGCTCTGGTTGCGATCTACATCCCCGCTCGCCAGGCAGCACGAGTCGATCCGATCGTGGCGTTGCACTACGAGTGAGGCGCGGACCTCCTCTGCTCACAAACTATTAAGTGAGCGATACGCGGACCGCATCTTGTGGACGGAGTCTGGCTATGGCAATGTTGCGGCATGACGCAACAGCAGCGAAGCAAGCAGACGTGGGCGAAGTGGCGCCGGCTCGTGGCCGGGCAGGCGCGGAGCAGCGAGACGGTGGCGGCGTTTTGCCGGAAGCGCCATCGGCCTGCCTCGTTCGGCGATGACCGCTTCCAGCACCCGCGTCACGCGCCGGCTGCCCAGGCTGGCGTCCACTTCCAGCGCCAGGCATTCCCGCGTGTAGGGATCGACCACGCTCAGCGCTCGGAACTTCCGCCCGCCCGCGGCGGCATCTTGCGCGAAATCCAGCGCCCACTCCTGGTTCGGCTCGGTCAAGACGGGCTGCGGCAAGCCCACCCGCCGCAGCCGTTTGCGCGCCCGGCGCCGGATCGTCAGTCCCATCTGCCGGTACACGCGGTACACCCGTTTGTGATTCACGCGCTCTCCTTTCTGCTCCAGCACGATCTGCAAGCGCCGATAGCCCCAGCGCGGTTTCTCTCGCGCCGCTTCCCGCAACCGCTCGCGCAACGGCCCGTCATCGCGCCGGCTCCGGTACCGATAGCTCGACTCGGCCACCACCAGCAGCCCGCAGACCCGAAAATCATATATCCTCGTGCGCAGAATCAGGGGAGCATTAGGTCAGGCGGGTAACCGCGGAGCTGAAGCGCCGCGGGATGCTCGTCAATCACAAGCGGGTCTGGCGCATGATGCGCGAGGACAAGCTGCTCGCCGTGCAGCCGAAGGCGTTCGTCACGACCACGGATTCCCGACATGCTCTGGAGATTTACCTGAACCTGGCGCGGCGGATGACGCTCACGAGCATCGATTAGCTGTGGGTGGCCGACATCACCTACGTCCGGTTGCGGGCGGAGTTCGTTTACTTGGCGGTGATTCTGGACGGCTTCTCGCGCAAGGTGGTGGGTTGGAAGCTGGACCGGACACTGGCAGCGCGGTTGGCGGCCGAAGCGTTGGAACAGGCAATCGCGGCGCGACGGCCGCTGCCTGGTCTGGTGCACCACTCCGACCGTGGCATCCAGTACGCCTCAGCCGAGTACGTCACGATCCTCAACCGGCACGGGATGGTTCCGAGCATGAGCCGGCCGGCGAATCCGTACGACAACGCAAGCTGCGAGAGCTTTTTCAAGACGCTGAAGCGGGAAGAGATTTACGCGACCGAGTACACGGATCTGAAGGATTTGCGTGGTCACATCGAGGAGTTCATAGAGCGCTATTACAACCAGAAGCGGTTGCACTCGGCTCTGGGTTACTGTTCGCCGGCGGAGTTCGAGCAGAAGACTGAGGCCGTCGAAACTTCCCGTAGCGCGACAGTGAGGTTTTTTGCCACGAGCGCCGAGAAATTTGCTACAGGGCTACTGGGAGAAGGGACTCAGATGCCGTCCCTTCCCCAGACCCCATCCCTGCTTGGAGAATCAACGAGATGAGACCCCGAAACCAAGGGTGTGGTCGGCTGTGGAAGAGTGGAATTGTGTCAGGTGAAGGGTTCAGGGAAGAAAAAATCCGCGGAGTGTTGAAAGAAAATTTGTCTCAGCCGAGGGGTTCAGTCTAACGGACTGTAGATAAAATTGTAGACGTCAAATCCCCCAAGATCACCAAGGTTCCACAAGTTTCAAGAAGCGGCCACAACGCATTCAACAGGAAGCAGTTAGAAACAACGAAATTCAAGAGGTTTCACTAAGGCTTTGAATCTGGTTCGGGACCAGGAGGTCGGTGGTTCAAATCCACTCGCCCCGACCATCCCCCGAAGGTTCAAATTGAGGCGTTTAGAAGGCGTGAGCGAAGCGGGGGCCTTCTGCCGAAATCCCGGCTCGCCGGGATCGAGGCGTACTGAAGGCGTGACTCCGTTTTGCCGACGGGGGCCTTCCGCCGAAATTGAGCCGGTTGGCAGGCGTCCGAGCTGCGTTGTTCGCATCCCGGCGCTCTCTGCCGGGACGGCCGGCGAAATCCCGAAGGCTTTTTCGGGTTCCCGGCTCGCCGGGATCCACTCGCCCCGACCAATTCTCGCCCGCTGCTTCATCCAAAACCCTCGGGACCATTCGCCAGCCCTCCACAACCATTTCCCATGCCCTGCTCCGATCACATCCCGTATGGGTTGATGGGAATGATGGCCGGGGGAACGGTCTGCTGCGATGAGGATTTCCATCCCTACGCCGGCGAGCGTGTGGTAACCGATCCTGCGATCAAAGCTTCAAATTCACCGGCAAGGAACGCGATCAGGAGACAGGCGCAGAAAACTAGGGCGGGTCGGATCTGCTGAATCTACAATGTAAACTTCGGGGGCAGGGATTTGCCAATCGCCGCGTGCTCCCTATTGTGCAGTTGCTCCCCCACCACGGTTTGGAAGGTGCAAGATACATCCCCGAGCGGGCACTACACTGCGACTGCACGGACGCTAGAGAATAGCGGTCCGGGGAACGCTTGGATCGTTACCAGCGTCTACCTCGAGCAGACGAACATTCCCGAGTCAAGGATGGAGGTTCTTGGGTTTTTCTGCAAAGGGCCGGTCCCTCACCCCTTCACGCTGGATAATGCTGCCAACGTTGGGGGCACGATTGGCCTCCAGATGACTTGGCTATCGCCAACTCATCTGCAAGTAACGTACGACGGCCGCAAAGGCAAAGTTGAGTTTCAGGCCGTTCGCTTCCAGGTGATAGACATATCGCTAAAGGACCTTTCCGCCAATGTGGCCAACCCCCCATCGTGACCGGGAGGTGGTCCACGTTTCACCCGTGAATTTGCAGACTCCATAAAACGGGATATCAAGAGAAGGCACTCCTTCTCAAGGGGAAGGCCGCTCCCTTGTACACGCAGCATCCCGGAGGCTAACGCGCCGGTGCCTATTGGTGATTCACCGGCGGTCACCCCCAAAAGGAGCTTCGGATTCTCCTCCATGTGATCCCAGCTGGGTTCGAGGCACCCGGGATCGGCACGTGAAGAGCACGCTGCGGAGACTAAGTGGGAATCGCAATGCGGCGCCATGGCGCAACCGGAGCGGAGCAGGCAAGCATGAAAGAAGCAGCGGAAGTGGGTTGCCGGAGAAGAGCGAAGCAGCTGAGTCGAGAGATTCCCAGCCAGCGCGTAACCCTCCATGGTTTCACCCTCCTCGAAGCGCTGATTGTCATCGCGATCATGCTGATCATCGTCGCGATTGCGATTCCCAGAATCACGCCCTTGTTGCAGGCGGCACACACAACCACCATCGTGGAGAAAATGCGAATCCTGACCAATGAACTGAGTGCCTACCGAATGAACTGCGGCAGCTACCCAAACAGCCTGGCCGCTCTCAAGCCCTCACGTGAAAATGGCTGCTCGAAAAACAGCGCCGCCTTTTCAGACCCGGCGACGGCCCCCGGCTATCGCCTGACCTACGCCGCAACGAACCCTGACGAAAACGGCCACTACGAGGGCCATGCGCTTTCTGCAACACCGTCGAGCGCCCGCAGCGCTGGAGGCGACGAATCGTATTTCGCCGACCAAACAGGAATCATCCGCGTACATCGTAACGGTCCGGCCACCGTTTCCGATCCCGCTCTCGTCCCGTAACAACCCGCCCGCGAACCTGC
>JAKASH010000421.1 GCA_021828225.1 Acidobacteriota bacterium
ACGCACTGGATTTTCGATGGCAATCCTGTGCGTGCCGATGTCTCCGCCAAGTACAAGAGAATTCCAAACGTTCCGATCGTCGTGATGTCCAAGGACACCGTGACGATCCCGGTGTTGCCGGCATCCAGCCAGCCTTTCCAGCAGCACATCAAGCTGCTTCCTCAAGACCTTTATCGCTGGAATGATTACGGCATTGGGCTGCTGTTGCAGGGCGACCTGAAGGGTGCAACGCGGGCTTTCAAGATCGTTACGAAGATTAACCCGAAGTATGCTGACGGATGGGTGAATGTTGCCCGGGCTTTGGTTCAGGAAGGCAATGTCAACCAGGCAATACCGTACCTCAAGACGGCCATCGCGATTAACCCCAGGCTCGCAAGCGCCCATTATTTTATGGGTCAGGTCTATCAGACAAAGGGACAATACCCGCAGGCTTATGCTGAATTCGCCAAGGCCGCCGCCATCCACCCGGAAGATCGCGTGGTGAGCAACGCGATGGGTCGGATTCTTTTCTTCCAGCGCAAATATGCTCAGGCTGTTAAACAGCTCCAGCACACTCTAAGCATCGACCCGGAAAACCTCGGCGCACATTACATTCTGATGCTCTGCTACCGCGGACTCCAGGAAAATGACAAATCGGATCGCGAAGAAAAACTGTATCTGCGCTTCAAGGCGGATGAGGCGGCGCAGGCGATTGTTGGCCCTTATGACCTGTCCCATCCGCAGGACAACATTCAGGCGCAGCCGATCCACGACCAGATCTCGATCAATGACGAAAACCCCGAGGGGTTCAAGTTCTACTGGAATTACGGCCAGCGCTGGGACTGGCTGCCGGGCAAACTGGGCAAAATGCAGCGGGTCGCTCTGGCACAGTATAAGAAGGACGGAAGCTATGGCTATCTTGCCGCAATGCGAAAAGCAAAGCTCAAGCTGCAAGCCGCGCATAAAGTCATGGCACAGGAAGGACTCCAGCCGCGCGCCACGCACAAAGTCGCGGCCACAGAGGATAAGCCCCGGCCACGTGCTGCTCACAAGCTTGTAGCTGAGGAAAGACCGTTTCGGTAAATCTGGGGCATCGTCGGAAGCCGGTCAATATCGGGGCAAACCGCTGTTTTCTTCTTCATGGGGCTGAATCCTCCCGAAAGAAAGGTGTGAAATCAAAATGAGGAGTGCTTCTTCGCGCCGGGATTTTCTCAAGAACTTTCTGATGGCGGCTGGCGCGGCGCAGATCATCAATCCGCGGCGCCTTTCGGCCGCGACTCCGCCCTCCGGCCGGCACTACGTTAACATTGCGCCTCAGGCGGGAGTCCATTTCATCCACAACAACGGCGCCTTCGGGAAAAAGTACCTGCCGGAAACCATGGGGTCCGGGTGTGCTTTCGTCGATTACGACAACGACGGCAACCAGGACATCATTTTGATCAATGGCACGGACTTCCCCGGCCACGTCGTCCGGCAAACCACGATGAAGCTCTACCACAACAACGGCAATGGAACCTTTGCGGATGTTACGGCCCGCGCCCGTTTGAACATCCCGATGTATGGAATGGGCGTGGCCATCGGGGATTACGACAACGACGGCTGGGATGACATTTACGTGACAGCGCTCGGCGAAGCTCACCTCTTCCACAACGAGCACAATGGCACGTTTCGGGACGTCACCAAAGAAGCGGGCGTCAACAACACCGGCTTTGGCACCAGCGCCGCCTGGTTTGATTATGATCGCGATGGGAAGCTTGACCTGTTCGTCTGCAATTATGTGCAGTGGTCAGAGAAAACTGATATCTACTGCACGCTGGATGGCCGTCACAAATCGTATTGCACTCCCGAAGCCTACAACGGAGAGACCTGCCGCCTCTTTCACAACCTTGGCAACGGCCGCTTTGAAGACGTTACAAAACAGGCTGGCGTTTATGATCCGACTGGCAAGAACATGGGCGTAGCCATCATCGATTACAACCAGGATGGCTGGCCGGACATCGCGGTGTCCGATGACACCGAGCCCAACAAGCTTTACCGCAACAACCATAATGGGACGTTTACTCAGGTTTCCGTCCAGGCCGGAATTGCCTACGACATGAACGGCGTCGCACGCGCGGCCATGGGCATCGACGCCGCAGACTATAACCGCTCGGGCTTCCCCAGCATCGCCACGGGGAATTTCTCAAACCAGATGCTGGGCCTCTATCAGAACCAGAAACACGGTTTCTTCATCGACGTCGCACCCGAGTCGGCCATCGGCCAAGACAGCCGCCTTGCGCTGACGTTTGGACTTTTTTTTTACTACTATAATCTGTACGGGCTCCTGGACCTTTTTACGGCCAACGGACACATTGAGCCCGACATTGCGCGTATCCAGCCGCAGGTGACCTACGCCGAACGCCCGCTGTTGTTTGACAATGAGGGAAATGGCCGTTTTAACGAGGTGGGAAAACGCGTGGGCTTTACAAAGCAGATTGTGGGGCGAGGCGCGGCCTATGGCGACATCGACAACGATGGCTACCCCGATGTCCTGATCACCACCAACAACGGCCCGGCTTATCTGTACAAGAATGAGGGTCCAAACACGGCCAATGCCATCCGGATCAAAACCGTTGGGACCCGTTCCAACCGCGACGGTATTGGCGCCGTGGTCCGAGTCCATTCGGATGGCATCATGAACTGGCAGACGGTCCACTCCGGCTCGAGCTATTGCTCGCAAAGTGAACTCCCGCTGACTTTTGGACTCGGGAAGTCAGGTACGGCGGAAGAGGTACACATTATCTGGCCGAGCGGCCAGCAGGATACGCTCAGGAACCTCAAGTCTAACGCGACCTACACCATTCAGGAGGGCGGCAAGATCCTCTTCACCCGCCCGTTTAAGCGCTGATTTAGTTCCTTTTTGCCGGGGCTGCGCCGCCTTGGCTGTAGCATGCCTCTTTTCCCGCAGGCTTGCTTTCTGTTATTCGCGTCGCGTCACGCCATGGGCAATCCAGAACTTTCCCGGCTCGAATCCGGCCTGCAAGGCGTAGTCGTGGGCCAGGAGCTGAATCAGAACGATGTCCACCAGCGTGCCGAGACCCAGGCGGATCGGATCGACCTGGATCAGCCGCATGTTCGTGATGTCCTCGACGGACCGGTCGGAGATGATCAGCACCCGGCCTTTATGGGAGCGGATGTCGTCCGCCAGCTTCAGAAGAAGGGTCGCCGGCCGGCGAGTACGCGGAGCCTCGACTGCCGACTGGGTGTGCCGGGCAAAGATGATGTAACAGTGCGACGGATTGACAATTTCAATCGGGCCATGGCGGAATTGCGCTGCCGTGATGGGCTCGGCGGCCACGCGGGCCACTTCCTTCAGCATCAAGGCTCCTTGGAATGCGGACGCCATGTCCGCACCCCTCGAAAGCAGCGCCACATACGGCGGGTGATTAAAAAACTCCAGGGTGGGAAGCATCAGATCATCATGACGCTCCAGTATCTTCTCCTGCGCGTCCACAGCGTGGATCAGCGCCTGGCTCAACGGCCGATGATGCTCCCCGGTAATCGCAAAGGCCAGGTACATCAGAACCGCCACGGCGCACGTATAAGTCTTGGTGCTGACAGCCGCCTGAACACCGGCCATCATGGGCAACAGCAGCTTGCCGTGCCGGGCAAGCTGGCTGCCCTCCACGTTGGTAACGGCGACCACATTGATTTTTTTCGGAAGATCCTCAAGAAGCCGCGTAACCTCAATCGTCTCCCCCGATTGTGAAACGATCACCAGCAGCGTATCCGGAGTCAGCATCTTCAGGTGGTGGTGCAGCAGTTCAGCCGCCTCAAAAACCAGCGCCCGATATCCCATCGCCGTCAGATAAGCCTGTGCCGGATAGGCCGCATGCAGCGAAGAACCCATCCCCGTGAAGACCACCATCGTGTTACGTGAAATCCCAAGCTTTTTCCGCATGTTCATCGGAATGGCGCCGGGGCTTGCATAAAACTTCCGAACACCGGAAAGAGCGTCCGGCTGCTGCAGGATTTCTTCCATCAGAGGAGTCATGGTTTCGGCCTTTGCGTCGGAGTCAGGGAGCACGGGGTTCTACAAGAGCAGGCGCAATCGGCACCCGTAGTGCCGTGACCGCTCTTAAGACCCCTTTATGCTTCCCCGGCGATTCTAGCACTCCCAGTGATGTATTGAAAAATAATCAATTAGCGGCAAGTCCCCGCCTGTTCGCTCACATGTGCGCAGCAGAACCGCAGGCAAACCAAGA
>JAKASH010000422.1 GCA_021828225.1 Acidobacteriota bacterium
CAGGTGAGGGCGGAAAATCCTCACCTGCGCGTGGTGGGAGCGCACCTGGGCAGCATGGAAACCAACGTCGACGAAATCGCCCGGCGCTTTGACCGTTATCCGAATTTCGCCGTGGATACCGCCGCACGCGTCCATTATCTGATGGCGCAACCGCGCGCGAAGGTGCGAGCATTCCTGATCAAGTACCAGGACCGGATCTGCTACGGAACAGACGGCGGCATTCGCCCCGGTGACAATCCGGCTGAAGAAATCAAGAGCTGGGAATATCAGTACGCGATGGCCTGGAAATTCTTTGCGACGGATGAAACGTTCGAATACGATGGCCTCAAGGTGCGCGGGCTCGCCCTGCCGCGCTCCGTTCTTCGCAAGATATACCACGAAAACGCCGTGCGATGGTTTCCCGGCCTTGTCGGAAAGGCGAGGCTTGCCCTGCTCCCCGGTCACACTCTGCCTTGATGAGCCAGTTCGTGCAAGGCTACTTGCTAAGTTCCGAGCGATTGTGTTTTGCCCATGCGCTGTCAGCAGCAACGGCCTTCATGTTCGGCGCATGCTCGCCACAGGCACACTTGCCTTCCTTCTTCGCCATGGACATGCAAGGGCAGGATTTATTTCCCATGCAAGCACAGACGTAGACGGTGTTCTTGGCGCTGGCGGCTTGAGCAGCCGGAGGCACAGCGCTTCCCATTTGTGTCAGTCCAAGGCACAGCGCAAAAGCCATGCCCAGCAAAACAGCTTTATTGGTTAAACGAATTCTACCCCACATCGGCCTGCCCTCCTAAAGACTGGATTTTACCCCGATTCGAACATGGTATCCGGCTCCTGAAGACAAGTCAAGCGAATGTCAGGCGGGTTGAGGGAGCCGACTGCTTCCGAAAGCAAGGCTGGCCGGCAGAATCGGCTGTGAGCCAGGGCGATGGAACACAGGGACCAGCGTGTCCCGTTCCCCCGTTCACCGTGCAATCCCGGGGGCAGCTTACAATATGTTCAAAAGACGCGGCTAAAATGTTATTCTGTTCGCTCAAAATGAGCGTCGGGGTGCGATTACAGAAGATTGCAAATTATAGCGATATGGCCGGCAGTAGCGCCGGATTTTCATCGGCGCATTTCGGCGCCGGGGCAGGTGCAAAAGTGGTGGCATTATGATTTGTAATTCCCCCATAGGATTATGTGGTCTGAACCCAATTCGGAGGACTAATCGACAATCCATGAGCAATGATACTGAACGAAGCAGCACAAAGGGGCATTGGGGATTCATATGCTCGCTTGTTGCTCTGCTGGCCGTTACCAGTGGATGCACAACTGGGAAGAAGCAAGCAACAAAGGAGCAAGCAATAAAGGAGCAAACTACCGAAGTCGGAATCAAAAGGAGCGTGTTTGGGAAAATGCCTAACGGACAGGAAATACATCTCTATACGCTGACAAATGCGAACGGCATGGAGGTTAAGGTCATCAACTACGGCGGGAGAATCGTTTCGATTCGGGTGCCCGACCGTAATGGCAAAATGGCTGATGTTGTTCTCGGCTGGAACGACCTCCAGAACTACCTGAAATACAACACGTATTTCGGCGCCCTCATCGGCCGCTTCGGGAACCGGATCGCCAAAGGGGAGTTTAAGCTGGACGGCAAAGTCTATCACCTTCCCATCAACAACGGGCCCAACAGCCTCCATGGCGGCCTGGACGGCTTTGACAAAAAAGTGTGGACCGTCCAGGAAGTGCCCGGCGCTGAACCGGCGCTTGACCTGACCTATTTCAGCAAAAACGGCGAAGAAGGTTATCCGGGCGATCTGCATGTGAAGGTCGTCTACACGCTGACGAACTCGAACGAACTCAAGATCGACTATACGGCCACGACTGACCAGGACACGATCGTCAACCTGACCAACCACTCTTACTTCAACCTGGCCGGCGAGGGAAGCGGAAACATCCTCGACACGGTAGTCTGGATCAACGCCGACAAGTTTACGCCCGTCGATTCCACACAGATTCCGACCGGGAAGATTGAGAGCGTTGTCGGAACTCCGTTCGACTTCCTCAAGCCCACGGCGATCGGCGCGCGCATCAATGAGAACAACGAGCAATTGAAGATCGCCAAGGGATATGACATGAATTTCGTCCTGAACCGCAAGGGTCCCGGCCTGGAGCTGGCCGCGCGCGCTTACGATCCTAAATCGGGCCGCGAGCTGGAAGTCTACACAACCCAGCCGGGCCTTCAGTTCTACACTGGCAATTTCCTCACCGACGCCATTCCGGGCAAGGATGGCGGGACATATGGATTCCGGACAGGGTTCACCATGGAAACGCAGCACTATCCTGATGCGCCCAACCACCCGAACTTTCCTACCACCGAACTCAAACCCGGAGAGACTTATCACGAGGTCACGATCTTTAAGTTCACGACCACCAAAAAGTAAACGGCAAGGCCGCATCCAGGCCTCTGCATCCAAGAAAGTTTGAAAGGCTAAAGCCGGCCAGGTTCATCGAGGACATGGCCGGCCTCGCCCGATCGCCAATCCACCAGCAATCGCACTCCGTATTTCGTTGATTCCATAACGATAAGAGGCTTCCGCTTGGACGCCCGGACGGGCCTTAGGGTCTTTTCCCTAACCTTATAATTTCCCAAAAGCAGAGTTAACTTCCACGCGACTTTTACGTCTAACCTCCAGTAGCTACATTCCGATCGTGCTTCCGGCAGAAGACCGGAGGCTGGCTGGGTGACAAAGCGGAATGTGAGCGCAGAAGGAGTTTGAAACATGAAGAAATTGAATCTGCTTGTGATGTTGGTTGCCTTAGGTGTTATCGCATGGGCGGTTCCGGCGACGTCTGTGGCCGTTACTCACAACCCCGTGCTGACCGCGCAGCAGGAGGAAGAGCCTGCGCAAGCCACCGCGGAGGAAGCTGAGACTCAGACGTTTACGGGGCAGATTGCCCAGCACGAAGGCAAATACGTGCTGCAAGGAGAGGACAACAAGGCCTACCAGCTCGACGATCAGGAAAAGGCCAAGGAGTTTAACGGGAAGAAAGTAACCGTTACGGGCACCCTGGATGAACAGAGCATGACGATTCACGTCACTGAAATCGAGGAAGCCAAGGAATGAGGGAAGCCAACGCAAACCACAAATTTTCCCGGAGGCCAGCCATCGCGCTGGCCTCTTTTGTTTCGCCCAGGGCGTTCGCTGCCGCCGGCTATCACGGTGGCCGCCACGGTTAAATCCCGGATTGATTTAACCGTGGTTTTTTCAATGGAAAAGACCCGCGGTCGGCGCTCTGAGCGCTGACCGCTGCTACCAGGCTTCCAAGTCCCTCAAGGCCTGACCAGCACCCTGACGTCGTAGGCAGGAATACTGACTTCGCTCGGCTCGGTCTTGCCGGTCAGGGCATCCTGCGTGGCTTCGCCGAGTGGAACCGACTGCGGCTGGCCAGTGTAGTTGAGGAGGAAAATGATCTTCTTTCCGGGCTTTTCCCGTGTCGCCATTTCGACGCCGGCCGGCAGTTTGGGACCAAGCGCCACGCCGGCTCTTGCTGCAACGCGAGCGGCGAGCCGGTCATAAAACGACGTGCCTTGGGGCTCTGTACCAACATAAATTACCGCGCCTTTGCCAAGGCGATTCATGGTCACGGCAGGCTGGCCGGCATAAAACTCCTCGCCGTAGGTGGGAAGGGTGTACGCGGTCTTCGGCGTGAGAATATCAAACCACACGCCGGCGTGATAACTCTCGCCATCCATGATGATTTTCTGCCGCTGCGTAGTTTCCGGATCGTAGTTGTGGATGGCGATTCCGGCCCTTTGTTCAGCGCATCAAGAGTTTTGTATTTTTCGCGGCACCAATTTTGGAAGGCGACGAGACAGTAATGATCGTAGCAATAAGGATTGCCAAGCTCGTTGTCAATTGAATGAGATCAAACGGCGCGAATCGAGCCCGCTGCTGGCCTTCAAGACCGTACGTGGTACTGATGAATACGCATAGAACAAGGAGCGCAACTTTGATTGACCTGCGCATGGTGAACCCCCTTATGAGCCTTGCGCCGCCACGAACGTATGGATACTTCTGTCGAGTCCATCAAACAATGGCCGGGCGAGAGGACATTATATTGGGCGTGGGACAGTTGTCAATCAACCATCAATCCGCGGGTTCTCTCAATGGCGTGTATCGGAGGGAAGTCAGACCACGAGGGTGATCAATTTCGGATCGGCCGCATTCACCAGGCCACGCGCA
>JAKASH010000423.1 GCA_021828225.1 Acidobacteriota bacterium
ATCCAGGCGATAGCTCAGGGCATCCTGGAGATCGGCGTAGAGGCCAAACCCCGCGCGAATCACCGTCCTGCTGTTGCTGAAAGGGTCCCACGCCAGCCCGATTCGCGGTTCCGGCAGGAAACGGGCATTGTTGGCGGTAAAGACGGAGTGGCCGACGCGGGGCGTGGTTTCGATGACTCCCTGCGAATTGAAAACGAAGTTTGCGGCCCTGCCCGTAGCCTCGTTCCAGCCGTTTGTGAATTCGTCCCGAAAACCCAACGTGAGTGTTAGGTCGCGCCGCAACCGCATGTTGTCCTGCAGGTACCACGCTCCTTCGAGCGACCGCCAGGCCATGGGAGTGGGGGCAGGCACGGCCACGAAAGTCGAGACGTTTCCCTCAAGAAAATCCTGCAGGCTTGCAAAGGACGCCTGCCCGTACTGCGAGAGCGCCAGCCGGTCGTTTGACTGGATCTGCTGAAACCAGATTCCGGCGCTCAGTTGGTGAAGGCCTTTGTGGACATCGAGGCGATCCTCGTAGGTGAATAGATTCCGGTCGACGAACAGGTTGCTTCCGATATTGCTGCCCGCCAGCGTGATCTGGCTTGCCGCATTCGGAGACGCGCTTCCTCCGATCACTACCGCCCCGATGGGCCGGCCCTGGACAAACCCGGGCAGATCGGCGGCAGATTCTCCGGTAAAAAAGTAACTCGCGCGCGAGAAGCCGAGCCGCGCGACGTTCAGCGCTGTTGGGGAAAAGACATGGGTTTCCTCGATGCTTGCGACCTGCTCCCGCAAACTTTCGATGTCCAGGCTCAGCGGGTTGGCGCTGGGCGTGAAATCGGCGCTGTCGTCGATGGTGTACACCCCGCTCAGAGAATCCCGGCTGGAAAATCGCCGGTCGAGCCGCGTGGTTCCGAAATCCTCACGAATGGTTTGCAGCGGATGGCTGAACGCTTCCGCGATCCCGCCGCCGAGGACGGGTCCATTGGGCAGCGGCCAGAGTGAAAGCAGCGGCGCAACGTCCGGCGCGACTCCCACGTAATTGAGCGTTCCGCCCGGGCCGGGCAGATCGCCCTGGCGCGCCTGGTCGTCCGGAACCAGGGCCACGCTGCTGAGCCGCAGATGCTGGCGGTAGCCTTCATAATTTCCAAAGATGAACGTCCTGTTCTTCTGGATCGGGCCGCCCAGCGCTCCGCCAAACTGGTTTCGCTGGAAGGACGGTTTTGCGCCGTGATCGAAAAAATTCCGGGCATCGAAAGCGCTGTTTCGCAGAAACTCGAACGCCGTGCCGTGCCACTCGTTCGTTCCCGAAGCCGTGACGATGCTGACTTGCGCCCCCGGCCTCTTCCCGTATTCGGCGCCGTACGTGCCAGTGACTACGTTGAATTCGCGGACGGCATCCACGCCCAGCAGTTGCCCGCTGGTTGCGGCAGGCTGCATGTTGATTTCGGCGGCGCCGGTGTATTCAATCCCGTTCAGCAGGAAAAGGTTCGCCTGGGGCCTGCGGCCCAGCACGGCGAACATGTTTCCGACTGCCGAATTGGAGACGCCGATACCTCCGCCTTTTTCGGGCGTATAGTCCACGATGCCGGGGTTGAGGGTGAGCAATTCGTCGTAGCTGCGGCCGTTCAGCGGAAGGTCCCTGATCTCGCGGCCTCCCACCATTCCCGCGCTCGAGCTGGTCGACAGATTGACCATGGGCGCCTGCCCATTGACCGTGAGTTCCTCTTTAACGCCGCCCAACTGGAGGGCGAAGTTCATCACCGCCTGCTCGGCTGCGGTCAGCGTGATTTCCAGGCGTACGGCTGTTTTGAAACCCTTCTTCTGCACGGTGACTTTGTACTTTCCCACGGGAAGCGCAACCAGATCGTACCGCCCTCGAGTGTCGGTCACGGTTGAGCGGACGAAACCGGTCTGCTGATCCTTCGCCTCGACAATTGCCCTGGCAACGGCTCCGCCCGTTGGATCAGTGACGATGCCGGAAATTGCTGCTGTCACCTGTGCCTGCGCCGGTAAGGCAAGTAATACAAGGAAAAAGATTGCGAGAGTAAGTGTGCAGCGCGCATGTGGTGCTGCCGCCATCGAAAGCCGCATCGCTGGCTCCTTCCTGATCGATTTTCATTGTTCCCGCAAGAATCGCCCGGTCCTGTATTTGCGGACTCGTGGCGCACGGCGGGACCTGGAAGCGGGTAGATTGGGATGATAGGGAGATTATGCCGTATGAGTCAAGTTATCTGAGTTAATAGATACGATTATATGTGATTCAAGTCGTATTGTGCCGGATGCGTCAGGGCGGAAACAGTTGCACCGTTGCTGCTTCTTCCCTCGCGCATAAGGTATGCACAGGCGTCAGGGCACGGCTTCAGCCGTGCCGCAAAGCCTGCCTCACCCATCCCTAAACTTGGAATTCACAACACGCTACCGGCATGGGAGCGGAAGATTTTGGGTTAACTGTTTTTGAGCGTGCGCCGGTAGAGTTCTTCGTATTGCGGGATAATTTTGGAAGCGCAGAACTGGGTGAGGGCGCGACGGCGGCCTGCCTCGCCCATCTGCCGGTGGCGTTCGGGATCAGTCAGGATTTCCAGCGTGCGTGCGGCCATGGTATCCACATCCCTTGGCGGTACAAGGAAACCTTCGACGCCGTCCTGGACAACTTCCGGAAGCCCGCCCACCCGCGAGCAGACACAGGGGACGGCGCAGGCCATCGCTTCCAGCGCCACCAGTCCAAAGGACTCAAGATCGCTCGGCAGCAGCGCAACGTCCGCGCAACACAGGAGATCCTGCACCTGGTTCTGTTTGCCCAGGAAAAGAACGTCGCCCACCAGGTCTTTGTCTCGAACCAGCCACTCGGCGGCGGTGCGTTCGGGGCCGTCTCCGATCATCAGGAGCTTGGCGGGAATTTCTTTTCGAACCCTGGCGAAAATCTCCACGACGTCCGTGACGCGTTTGACCGGCCGAAAATTGGAGAGGTGAACCAGGATCTTTTCGCCGTGCTTCGCAAAGTCCTGGCGATGAGATGACTTGTCCTGGGGATGGAAGATATCGCAATTGACGAAGTTCGAAATCACCTCAATGGGGCGCGTAATGCCAAATTCGCGCAGAGTCACCTGGCGGAGATATTCCGAAATGGCCGTGGCGGCGTCGCTCTGTTCGATGGCGAAGCGCGTGATTGGAAGATAAGAGCGGTTCGAGCCCACCAGGGTGATGTCGGTCCCGTGCAGTGTGGTGACGATCGGAATCCGGTGCGCTCCCATCATGGCGCGGGCCAGGTACGCGCTGACCGAGTGAGGGATCGCGTAATGAACATGGAGCAGGTCCAGCGACTCATTTACGGCGACGTTGTACATCTGTGAGG
This sequence comes from Acidobacteriota bacterium, assembly GCA_021828225.1. Next base: position 3,335 of record JAKASH010000423.1, read on the forward strand.
CCAGGGCCAGGGTATAAGGGGGATGGTCGAACAGCGGGTAGTTCATGACTTCCACTTCGTGGAAGTGGATGCGGTCCGACAGTTCAGCCACCCGCACCGGCAGTGCGTAGCTGATGAAGTGGATGTCGTGGCCCCGGGCAGCCAGTTCCAGACCGAGTTCCGTGGCGACGACGCCGCTTCCGCCGTACGTGGGATAACAGGTTATTCCGATTTTCATGAAGGGCAGTATGAGGCCAGCCGAACTGAACAGGAGCCCTATGAGGAATGGGCCGGCTTGGCTTTCCCCTGGCTCTTGCTCGAACTCAAGACAATAATATTTCTCACCGTGCGCTCGTCGGATTTCTGATCAAAGTAGATCAGGATGGTCATCCCTGGCGCCAATTCCGTCAGCTTCATCTTGTCCCCGTTGAGGGCCTCAACTCGTACACTTTTCTTGATGGGGAAAATCTCGGTGTCCCGGCCATGAAGGCCGTTGACGTTCAAGACCCTTTGCTTGAGATCCAGGGACTGAACTTTCCCGGTAAAAGCCTGCTGGTTATTGCCGGAAGTCAGTTTGCCGATGATGGGAACCTTGGGCTTGCTATCCTGGCCGTGGACAGTCGCCACCGGCAAGAAAGCGAAGAGACAGGTTGCCAGGAAAACCATCACCGTCCGAGAAACAGAACCGCTCCTGGTTGCAGACAACCGTTCTGCGCCTCCTGAAATCCGAGGTTGTTGACCCATTCGATCCTGATTTTCGCTATGACTCAAGGAATTACTCTTAGCAACAGTTTCCAGTTTCATGCTAGGAAGACTCCTGGCCTGGTGTCAAGAAATTTCCCTCGCGCCGGGTATACAGTATTACCATGACGCACGGAAAATACAGAGAAAC
>JAKASH010000424.1 GCA_021828225.1 Acidobacteriota bacterium
TGATATTTGCCGGTCTGAACGAACGTCGCCTTCACGCCGATTTTCGTGGCCAACAGATGCGCCCACTGGTTCCAGGTCGAATCCCACGACAGTGGCAACAGGGCTTGGTCAAACAGGATCTCAAACTTGCGCCGGGAATCGCGGTAGGTTGCGCGATCAGCGTAAAACGTGACCTTTCGCAACGGCATCGGGAAGCTCTTCACACTTCTGTCGGGCAAGAACGCCAAGATGCGGGAGGCGTAAAAGGTTGTTCCGTCGCGTGAGAGGTCACCTGCGACAAGCACGGACCCGAAGCCGCCGTAAGGAAAGAGGGCTGGAGCCGCTGAATCGGTCAAAAGAGAGTCGTAGCAGGAGCGGAGTTCGGGACGAGCGAGAATGTTGAAAGCGCGCTCCAGGCTGGCAAGATCACTGGAGGGTGCTCGAGCTGCACGGAGTTCCAGACTGCGAAGTTTGAAGGCGAGGCGCAAAGCACTTGGCGGGGCCTTGGATTCGACGCGTAGCAGCTCATACAGCGAAGGCTGTCGGTCCCAGGCACGGCGACGATTGCCGACGTAGAAATAATCTCGCAGGGTTTCGCAACGGAAGTGGACCGATGAGATCCCCAGCCGTCCTCCGGCTACCTCTGCCGAGACGAAGAGATTGTTGCGCTTGTCCTTGTGGGGCTGCGTCGCGTATCCGACCGGTGCCTGGAGGATATCGCCCCTCCTCGATTCCGGATTCGGGTTGCGGACGTAAATTTCCGTGCGTGCGTTTGCCGCTTCGAGGGCGAGTGGAAAGCGAAATTCATCTCCCGGCCGAATGAAAGACGCGAGAAAATTTGAGGCCAGGATAGACGTGCCGTCAGTGAAAATGCACTCTGACTTGTCGCCCTTTGGATGAATCCGTAGGACTACGCGCTGACAAATATCCGATGTTGGACCAGCGTCTTGTTGGACCACGAGTGCCATAACGGCCGGAAATCTAGCACCGGTCGGACAGATAGCCAAATAAGCGGGCTCTTTCTGCAACATCTTCTCCGTCAAGCACTGGGAATCCTGTTTTCTGGGCCGTTTCGGTCACTTTGTGCTGCCGCTGTCTTCTCTTCCCTGAGATTTCCTGTCCGAAACAACGCATGCGAAAGGAGAACGAAATTGCGCTTAGCTGGACGCTCTAAGCTGGGTTTCTACCCGCTTCCGGTTGAAGAGGCGAAGCGAATCCGCCGTTTCCTGAGTTTCCCTGACCAACAGTCTCCCGCACTAGATCCCTGCATTGGCGACGGGGTCGCCTTCGCCAAGATCACCTCCGATGCACAGGTGCTTCGCTACGGGATCGAACTGGATGCCTACCGGGTGGAACAAGCGCGATCCTTGGCCACCGAGGCAATTCAGGGAAACTGCTTTGACGTGCAGTGCCCTGTCAACTCGTTCTCGCTGACTTACCTGAATCCTCCATACGACTTCGAGCTGGGCGAGCAGAACTCGCAGCGCATGGAGCAGCTGTTTCTGGAACATGTCTACCGCTGGTTGAAGCCCGGCGGGGTGCTCGTTTTCGTGATTCCGGGAACGCGCATCGGGGAATGCAACGCTGTGCTTTCCATCCAGTTCCGAGACGTACGCATGTACCGACTCACGGAGCCTGAGAGTGTCCGCTACAAGCAGGTTGTCGCTTTCGGCGTACGACGGACGCGACACGAGAGAGAGCAACTTCGGGACAACGACATCACGCGCGCCCGGCAATGGTACGCTTCGCTGGCAAGGGGTCCGGAACGACTTTCACCTCTCCCATCGGAGCCTGATCGCCAATATCCGGTTCCATCAGGTGAGCCTGTGCGCATGGTCTATAGCGGGCTGCCGCTCGACGAGGTTGAGGATTTACTTCCGAGATCATCCGCATATCGTCAGGCAGTGCCGGTGCTTTTCGGCCAAGAAGCCGACATCAGTGGCCGACCACTGACTCCCCTGCACGGTGGTCATGTTGGGCTACTTTGCACAGCGGGGATGCTCAACGGAATCTTCGGGGAGGGAGAAGGCCGCCATATCGCAACGTGGCAATCCATAAAGCTAGTGGACCGAACGGAGGAAGAAGAGGACGGAGCAACGGTCGTTCGTGAAAGAGAACGGTTCTCCAATGAGTTGACCGTTGTCTTTTGTACCGGTGAGATTGCCACCCTGAAGTAGGTTGCGCATCGGAGGGTGGAAATCGGCGACGACGTGTTCGTCACGCAACGCCTCGATTCCGATGGTCAGATAGCTGGTTGAGGCCTTGGGCCACGCCGGCCTTTCCGAATTCCTCCGGGTTCTCCCCGTCACCTCGCCGGCGGTCCTTCTCGAATCTGTGGGCTGACTGGCTAGGGCGGGATTGCCAGACTCTGTCTAACGATTTCCTCAAGCTCATTCAGGGAGTCGCCGCACAACTCAATGAGATCGTGGGCCGCGTGATCCGCGAACTGCCATCCCTGGTGGCGGAGTTGTACGTGCGCGGGACGAGAGCGAAGTTCCCATCTGCCAGGCTTAGGGTCCCATCTTGACCGCCAACGCTCTGGCATCGTGTCCGAGACAGAAAAGGAAAACGCCCTCAGGATGACAACGCCATCCGCGTGCACTTCGACATCTCTTGCCCGTTTGAGAAAATCGATATTGGGTCGAGATCTGAGAAGTTTCATCAAGGTGTTCTTGGCTTCTGCGCCCCGCGTGGTCTTCGTATAGCGTACGAGCTGGTATGCAATCGATCGGAAGGCAGACAGGAAGGCACTCAGGCAGAAGCCGAACTTTTCTGGGTCTCCCTCGTAGTCCCTCATGAGCGTCAGGAAGAACCGGGACTCCCGCACCTTTTCCCGAATTCGCGCTTCATTGGCTGCCACTCCCGCCGTTGAGCTCATTTCTTCCGATTCCTTGCAACAATTCTAGCCACTCGGCGTGCCGGATGCGAGTGCGAGCGGTCGTCGTTGAGCCTGGAAATGACCTCGGTCTTGAGACCGGTGACCCGCTTGTATTCGGCCTTCGACGCAGCGGGTACATCTGCTGGGTCCGCCAGAGTGTCTGGGACTGGTTGCGACGGCCTAAAGGACGAATGGACGGCGGGCGGAGGGGCAAGGTATGAAAAACGCTCACAACCGGTTCGGCACCGTTGCGTTCACAAAGCGTATGAAAGACACGACCACACAGATCCGCGTTTACATGGATCGGTTTATTGCAGAATCAGCCAAGGAAGATCACGGGGCAGCGGGCGCTCATCTTCTTTCGGTGCTGGGAAGTGACGCGGAAATAGCAGCGTTGTGGGCAGCGGTGACCGAAGGAGCGTTCTTCCAGATTCGAATGCCGGGCAGGGCTCCACTTGTGGCTTCCTTGGGTCCCGAGGCGCAATGCTATCGCGGGAGCGTGATGCGGCCTGGTCGGAAACGTCCAGTCCGACATCTGGTGGCATTGTCAGCGGAGATGCTGAAGACGCGGCAAGGTATGGACCCGGAGGGGAATCGCACAGTTCTATGTGACGACGATCCGACGTTCGTGCTCTTCCGCCTTGCGCGTCGGTTTGGGTTGCCCGTCGTGCAGGAGTGGGCGCCGTGGTTTATGCGAGAGCTCGAGCGGCGCAAGGCGATCCAACCGTTGCTCGGCCTGGGATGTTCGCCGGTGCTCGTGAAGGGAAACAAGGAAACGTTCCTAAGTTGGATCGGCAAAGGGCTGAAAACGGGCTCGATCCGTATACCAGAAGAGAATGGGGCCGTTGTCTGGAAGCTAGCCGCGAATTTCCTGAACCGGTCTGCATTGCCCGAAGGAAAGATCGGCGGGCTGACTTCCAGCGCAGGTCGGAGCAACGCGACCGAGGAGGTCCTGTGCAAGTCATTCTAAAGGTCTGGAGCAGCAATCCGGACAATAACGGCGGGTGCGATTTCGCCGTTCTAGACATCATTCCAGAACTCGCGAACCAGGCGCTGCGCCGAGTCGGCATTTTGCGCGAACAGAAGGCTGCGGATCCGGCACTTGACGTAACTCATTACTGGGACTCGGCAGCAGATTTCTTCAGCCCTTGGCTATCTGCCGCTAGCACCCCAGAGAGCAAAGCGACATGTCTGAAACTCGAGGAGGAACTGGACCTCCTCCAAATCGACAGGCACGAGGTTGTCACTGCCTCAGGCAATTTGACCATTCCAGAAAGCCAGATTGCCAGAGTGGAGTGCGCCCAAATGGTCGTTCGCGAAACTGGCATCGCCTTCACGGTCGGAA
>JAKASH010000425.1 GCA_021828225.1 Acidobacteriota bacterium
TGGCCCGGCCGCGTGAGTTGATTGACCGGATGTGGTCCGATCTCGTTCTCTATGCTGAACATACCTGGACTTCCTGGGGCGGCTACTCTAGGCCCAAGAGCGAAGAATCCGTCGGTCAGCTTAAGACCAAGGATCACCGCGTAACCGATGCATACCAGGTTGCAAATTCCATCCTCGACCAATCCCTCAGCGAAATCGCGAATCAAATTCACATGCCCGCGACCTCTCTGGTGATCTTTAACTCGCTCAACTGGAAACGTAGCGAACTGGTTGAGATTGACCTTGATGATGGAATGACGGTTCAGGAGTATCCCGGAATGGAAGCTGTTCCTGTTCAAATCCTCCGCCGCGGGCACGGTTACGATCACGTTCGCTTCCTGGCTTCGGAGGTGCCCTCGCTGGGCTTCAAATGCTACCACATTGCCAGCGGGTCTAAGTCCACGCCCACAGGCTCGGAGGAGTCTTCGCTCCCTGGCGAAAATGGCCTGCTTGAAAACACCTTCTACCGCATCGAGGTGGACCGGGCGTCAGGTGCCATCCAAAGCCTTTTGGATAAGGAATTGAAGCGCGAACTTGTCGATGCCGCGAGCCCGTATTGCCTGAACCAATACCTCTATGTGGCTGGCGGCGATGAAACTATGACCCAGATTGTATATATGAGCAAGGGCTTGCCCTTCGCCAAGCTCAGCGTCAGCCCATCCGCTGACGGACGCATCATCCGGAAGTGGAAGACACCGTACGGACAAGTTCTTACCGTATCCGCCAACGGCCTGCATGCCGCCGCAATCGAAACCGACATCATTTTGTTCGACCATGAGAAGAAGATCCTCTTGGTCAATCGTCTCAAAAAGCAGCCTGTGAGCCACAAAGAAGCAGTTTATTTTGCTTTCCCGTTTGCGATTGAGGACCCTGTCTTCAACTACGCGATTCAAAACGGCTGGGTGGACCCGGCGAGGAATATGCTGAAAGGAGCCGGCCTGGAATGGTTCACCACCCAACACTGGGTCAAGGTAGCGGGCCGGGATCTCGAAGTAGGGATGATTCCGATTGACGCCCCGCTTGTGTGCTTGGGCGATATCAATCGCGGAATCTGGCCCGAGGAGTTCCGTCCCAAGAGAGCCACGGTGTTTTCCTATGTCATCAACAACTACTGGCATACGAACTTCCGGCGCGTCCAGGGTGGTGACTTTACGTTCCGATACGCGCTAACCAGTGGGCGTTCTTTGACACCTGAAAGCCTGGCGCGCCTGGGCCGTGCCGCCATGACGCCTCTGGAGGTCAACGCGGTGATTAACAACGACAAATGGGACAATCCGAGCCGCCCGATTTCTCCTGGCGCGACAAGCTTCCTTGAAGTCGATGCCGCCAACGTGGTGGTGGAAAATTGGAAAGGAGCGGAAGACGGGCAAGGGACGATAATCCGGCTGCTGGAAGTTGGGGGCCGTCCTGCCACTGCCCACCTGAGTTTTCCGCTTCTGAAGTTGCACCAGGCTTGGCTGGCTACAGCCAGGGAAATCAATCAGCGAGAGGTCACCGTGCAAGGACAATCTCTGGAGGTCAGCCTAAAACCTCACGAGATTGTTACGGTGCGGATTCTGGCTTCCAAAGCCGGTGCGTAGAGTGGACCATCCTGCACAGGTGTCACGCTGCACCAAAATCGCGGAGCGCTTCGGCGAAACGGATATCCGCACACTCTTAATCTGGCCAGAGGAGCGGATATGGACACTCGACGGGGGAGACGGGCAGAGTACTTAGGTGCCGCGGAAATCAAGTCAGCTCGTTCGTGCATCGGGACGGCATGACACTGGCCCATGATTAAGTAGTGTTCGGAGCCGATGATGGCACTCTGTAATGTCACGGCCTGAAGTAGAATTGGGAGATGAAAAGGACCACCCGAACCTTCGACGGGCCACAGGAGGAGTCATGACAGAGTTGGTAATCACGAGAAGGTGTGTCGCAGTCACGATTGGGATAATTGGAATAGGACTTCTCACTGGACTCGCTCTGAAGACCCAGCCGCTAGCGTGTGAGGCGCGACCGCCAGCTAGAGGGCAAGACCCACGTGGAAGTGTTAAGCTTCGTCCCGATGGGATGCCAGTGAATTTTCCCTTTCGGGAGCCCAATTCCATGGATTTCAACGATCATAAGGGCTACGTGTCGCTTTTCGATGGCAAGGATCTCAAGGGATGGAGCGGCGATCCGAGCGTCTGGAGCGTGAAGAACGGCGAAATCGTTGGCGTTTCGACGAAGGCTGATCCGAAGCACAGTTATCTTGTCTATCGCGGACTCGTGGCGAAGAACTTTAATCTGAAAGTAGTGGCAATGGTTAAAGAGGGTGGCGGCAGCGGCGTACAATATCGCAGCAAAATAGGACGGCCTTGGAGCGGCAAAGGCAAACCACCGGTTTCCAACATGAATTGGTGGATGACCGGACCGCAATGCGACTTCTGGTTTCCGGTACCCCCTTACGCCCCCGTTTTCACGGGCCAACTTTATTCGGAAAACACTCCGCTCGGCATCATCGCTTGGCGCGGCCAGGTAGTGCAGATGGCGCCAGGAGATACTCCTACATTAGTCGCCAATATAGGCAATCGGACGGCGCTTGGAGGGTACGTTAAGGTTGATGATTGGAATCAGTTTCTGATCATAGCGCGTGGCAGCACAATCGTACAGATCGTGAACGGACAGTTAATGTCCGTGCTGGTGGATGACAACCCAAACGACTCGAACAATCAACCAGGAATGATTGGAATCGAGATCGAAAGCGCGCCTTGCATAGTGTCGGTTCGAAGTATCTGGATCCGAAAGGTGTCTTATTGATGTCTGCATAATCAGAGGGATGTTGTGATAAAGCGACAACCGCTTGGGGTTTGCTGAAACAACCGGACCGGCGCAAGTCGTCTAAATTTCACTGAACTCCGAGAGTTTGGGCCTGCCGAAAACTCAACCGGCCACCCTGCAACTATTCCGACTGCAAGAGGGTGCACTTGTCGCCGGAGTGGGTCCCGACTGTAAATAATCCTTCCCCCATTACCATTTTTACGCGCAAAGCCTTTCGTCACACGGCGCCTTCGCTCTGCTCAACGTGCTGAAAATCAAGCATCTGTCAGCCTCGCCTGGCGGTTTGGCAGGGGCATTGCCTCTGCTTGTGACCGTCCTTCTGCACCGTTTGCTCAAAGGCGCGGATTTCGTCTTTGGAGGAACCCCAGAAATTTCACGACGGGAGGTCCGGGTGAGATTCTTCAGTTTCTTACTGCTTTCCGGAGTGGTTTGCTTGTCGCCGATGTATGGATTCAGCAGAGGACGGAATGTTCACAAAGTACGTAGCCAGCGTGTGCAATATGGCGTAGCCAGTTGGTATGGAGGGCACGATCAGGGCCGGATGATGGCGTCCGGGCGACCGTTTAACGAGTATTCCATGGTCGCCGCTCATCGCACGCTGCCGTTGGGCACGCGAGTCAGAGTGACTGACCTGCGAAACGGGCGTTCCGTCGTGGTGAGAATCATGGATCGGGGACCGAATGTAGGCGGCCGGGTGATCGATCTTTCTAAAGAGGCGGCGATGCGTTTGGGATTTGTGCGTCGCGGCTTGGCTCCCGTCAGGATCCGGACGGTGAGCACGCCCAAGCGGCCAGTGAGAGGCTCCGGCGAACTTCTAGCCTTCAACCGTGTTGAGCGCTGAGAGACTAGCACTCATATTAGGTTCCATAAAGCTCACCGCCGCCTCCTGGATTCTGGCTCACATTATCTTTCTTCCCGGTTCGAGTGTTCGGACGGGCGGCCGAAAACACCGCAACTGGGCTAGACTCTCACAATGAGGATGGCATCCTCGGCTGTTTGAGCGCAGTGTGGGAGGAAGGGCCGATTGCGAGGCACCGAATTTGAATTTCGCCACCGCTTTTGGTTCATTCTTTTGATATTTCTGGTGGGGTTTGGCTGCTACGGTTTCGAGCAGGAGAATGTCGTCGCATGGCTGCTCCGCTTGGGGGGAGACTCGACCACAGGACCTTTTCCGGCGGCCAGCGCAGCGCGCGCTGTGTTTGCAACCGGTGCAGCTCTTGTTGGCGCCGCGGCCTAGTCCAAGTTCGTCGCGGGAAGCGCGATGCTGACGATTCGGGCGCCTCGTGATCCACGAAGCTTTTTGTTTTCACTTCTTCCTTTTCGAAAAGTCGATGTAGTGCAGACCAATCCTCTTG
>JAKASH010000426.1 GCA_021828225.1 Acidobacteriota bacterium
AGCACGATTATTCCGGGGATGCGGAAGCCCCGCCACGTCGAGGCAAATATTGCCGCGAGCGACGCCGGCCCGCTCCCGGCAGAACTGCAGGCTGAACTTGCCAAGCATCGCTGGGTGCGCAAGGTGACCGAGTGGTCACAGTAGCCGCGGCTCTGCACGCATTCACGGGGCAGGGCGAACCTCGCAGCCCGTATTTCAGGTCCGTGCTCGGGATCGGGTCCAAAAGATTTAAGAAATCGCCCTGTCGGAACCAACAGAAACGTAAGAACTTGAACAAGCTTTGGAGAATCGGGAAGGGAGCGGAATATAATTTCCTTACGGGCTTGCGGGGACCTCTCAAATGGGGCATCTCCGGCTGGAATTTGAGCTTCAAAGAAGAGATAATCAGAAGCAAGGAGGCAGTGTATGAAAGTTTTGAAGACTCGATCCTGGTGGGTGGCGATTCTGGCAATTTGCTTCCTCGCGCCTCATCTGCGTGCTGACACCTTGAAATTCAAGGACGGGAGCACCGTTGACGGCAAGTACCTGGGTGGCACAGACTCTCAAGTTACCTTTTATACAAACAACCAGCTTGAGCACTACGCGATTGCGGACATCTCCTCCATAACCTTTGGTGACCAGGCTTCTTCGGCGACGACGACGGTGACCCCGACGGCTCCAGTGAGCCCGGCGACACCAGCGACCGCAACGACCCCAGCCCCTGTCGTAACAGCGCCGCAGACAAGTTCGCAGACTACCTCTCAGACAACTTCGCAGACAGCCTCGACCAACGCTCCCGGGGCCGATGTCCTGGTTCCTGCAGGCACACACCTTGTGGTGCGGATGATCGATGGGATTGACTCGAACCAGAACAGCGTGGGCGACACTTTTCAGGCCAGCCTGGAAGAGCCTTTGATCGTAAACTCCACGCAGGTTGCGCCGAAAGGGACAATGGTTTACGGCAAGCTGGAGCAGGTCAAATCAGCCGGCCATATCACCGGGAAATCGGAGCTTCAACTGGCGCTGACGGGCATTGTGCTTAACGGTGCAACACACAATATCGTAACGGGTGACTACAGCGTTCAGGGGAGTTCGCGTGGCAAGCAGACGGCCGAGCGCGCGGGTATTGGTGCGGCGCTTGGCGGGATTATCGGAGCCATCGCGGGTGGCGGCAAAGGAGCAGCCATCGGCGCTGGTGTCGGCGCGGGCGCGGGTACTGCGGTCCAGGTCATGACGCACGGCCAGCAGGTTCACGTGCCGAGCGAGACGGTGTTGAACTTTACGTTGCAGCAGCCTGTTCAGCTTCCGATCTCGAGCAGTTAGTCGCTGGCGCGCTGATCTGTTTTGCTGGAAGTGTTCCGGCCTTATAAGTCTTTGTGGCAATCGGGCCTGGCCGAGCGAAAGGAGATCCTGAGCTCACGGCAAGCTCGCTGGGAAAGGGTTGTCTTCTCAATGATGCAAGGGGCCTTCTTCGGATGACGGAATTTCCTTCCGGATGAAGGCCCGTAACCGTTTTTGTAATTCGTCTCTCGCGCGACGAAAAGCATCCAACCGTTCTTCTTCGCTTTCTTCCACCGCGGCCGGATCTTCGATGCTCCAATGGATCCGGCGCGTCTTGCCCGGAAAGACAGGGCAGTTCTCTCTGGCGTTGTCGCAGACCGTGATGACGTAATCGAAATCCTTCCCAAGGAATTCATCCACTGACTTTGAGTGATGACTGGAAATGTCGATTCCGGCTTCACTCATGACGGTGATGGCTTCCGGCCGCACCCGCGTGGGCTTTGTCCCGGCACTGTAAACCTCGCAGGAAGTCCCTGCCTCATGGCGCAGTAGCCCTTCCGCCATCTGGCTCCGCGCAGAATTTGCCGTGCACAGGATCAGGATCCGCACGCTCATCCTTCCTCTGCGACAAGCTGGGAGTCGCTGATGCGGGCGCCAAAATAATGGCGCTGGAAGCGCAGCGAAACATTCACCAGCGTGATCATCACTGGAACTTCGACGAGGGGCCCGATCACCGCAGCAAATGCGGCTCCGGAGTGGATTCCGAACACTGCGACGGCGACAGCGATCGCCAGCTCAAAATTATTGCTCGCAGCCGTGAATGAGAGCGTGGCCGTATGGCTGTAATCGGCTCCAACCTTGTGGCCCATCCAGAATGACACCAGAAACATGACGACGAAGTAGATCAGAAGCGGGACCGCGATGCGCAACACGTCAAGCGGAAGGCGGAGAATGACGTTACCCTTCAGTGAGAACATGATCACGATCGTGAACAGCAGGGCAGCTAGCGTCAGAGGGCTGATGCGGGGCACGAACTCGTTCTCATACCACTTGTGGCCGCGCGCCCGGATCAGGATGAACCGCGTGAGTACTCCCGCGAGAAACGGGATGCCGAGGTAGAAGAACACGCTGCGGGCGATCTCGCCAATCGAGATGTTGACAGCGGCCCCTTTCAGTCCGAACCACTGCGGAAGCACGGTGATGAAAATCCAGGCGTAAACAGAATAGAGCAGCACCTGGAAAACCGAGTTGAAGGCCACCAGTCCCGCTGCATAGTCTGTATCCCCTTTAGCCAGTTCGTTCCAGACAATGACCATGGCAATGCAGCGAGCCAGACCAATCATGATCAGGCCGGCCATGTACTCGGGATAACCCCGGAGAAACACAATCGCCAGCACAAACATCAGGACCGGTCCGATAATCCAATTCTGGAATAGTGACAGCAGCAGGACCTTGCGGTTCTGGAATACCTTGCCCATTTCCTCATACCGGACTTTGGCGAGCGGCGGATACATCATCAGGATGAGTCCGATGGCGAGCGGGATGGAAGTGGTGCCGCTCTGGAATCTTGTCACCAGGTGCACAAAGCCCGGCCACAGGTCTCCGCAGGCGATTCCGGCCGCCATGGCAAGGAAGATCCAGAGCGTCAGATAACGGTCAAGCGTTGAGAGTTTGCGTCCTATATGTGTACCCATCGGTGTCGTCCTTGTGCGAAAAGGTCCCGGGTCTTGCAGGCTCAGGATTGCGGCTTGTGCGCACGAACGAAGGCGCTGATGAATTTGCCGTCAATCTTCTGCGCGAGGGAATCCACGTCGAGTCCTTGTCCCGTCAGGAACTGCCGTGCCTCCTCGGCCCGGTAAACGCGAGTGGGCTCAATTCCGATCTCCTCGAATCCGGCAGCCGCCAGCAGGTTTCGGTACTCAGACTCGTGCAAGGCGCCCGCTACACAGCCTACCCAGAGTTCCACGCTCCGCCGAATGTCGGTGGGGACATCGCCTCGAACGACGATGTCCGAGACGGCAAACCGCCCGCCCGGCTTCAAAACCCGAAACACTTCCTGCAGGACGCGGGCCTTGTTCGCCGAGAGATTGATGACGCAATTCGAGATGACCACGTCGACCGTGTTAGCCGGCAGCGGGATGTTTTCGATTTCGCCTCTTAGAAACTCGGCGTTGGTAACGCCAGCCTTCGCCTGGTTCTGTCTTGCCAGTTCGAGCATCTCATCCGTCATGTCCAGCCCGTAAGCCTTTCCGGTGGGTCCCACGCGCTTGGCGGAGAGCAGAACGTCGATGCCTCCGCCCGATCCCAGATCCAGCACGACCTCGCCGGGGCTCAGCCTGGCCAGCGCCGTAGGATTGCCGCAGCCGAGCGAAGCAAGCACCGCTTCCTGAGGTATTTCGCTTGTCTGGCTGGGATTGTACAGATTGATGGTGATCGGGTCGGAATTTCCGGCCCTTGGACCGCAGCACGCCCTTTGCCCGGCTATCGCTTGCTTTGCTGCCTGCCCGTATTTCTCTTTAACCGCTTCCCTCAGATTTTCCGTGCTCATCGATGCTTTCCTCTCCGGGTTTCCTTAGGAGTGTGGCCAATCGTGACCAGTTCGCCAGGTTCAATCGCCTTGCTGCGCGTGCAACACTCCGCATACAGGAACGTGATCAGTTCCTGAAGAGAGTCCGTGTTGGCCGTGTACCACAGAAAGCTACCTTCGCGCCGGACCCGCACCAGATCTTCGTTCCTGAGCTTGTCGAGATGATGGGAAAGAGTGGAAGGTGGAATGCCCAGTTCACTCTGAATGTCGCCGACAACGAGACCCTGAGGGTGAGCTGTCAGCAGACGCTGCATGATGCGCAAGCGGGGTTCCGCTCCCATGGCGGCAAACATGTCGGCGTACCGGATCACTTGTTCAGACTTTGTTGGGTTGCTCATCGATTC
>JAKASH010000427.1 GCA_021828225.1 Acidobacteriota bacterium
TGAGGGCCGAATCAACACCGCAATTTCATTGATTGCGGAGGAGAAAATGATTCGGCGCTATCGGCGCTATCAGAACGGAAGTGTAAGGAAGAAAAATGGCAACTATGTCTTGCGCTACAGGGAAGATTTCATCAAACCGGACGGGACCCGGGGGAGGCAGCAGAAAAGCGCGATCCTTGGTCCCATCTCTGCCTTCCGGGGCAAAAAAGATGCCCGGCGGGCAGCCGACGAGATCATGTGCGAGCTCAACCGGAACGCCCCCAAGCCGCAGGCCAGCATTACGCTGGGGGAATTCTGGGATCTGCATTTCAAGCCGAACATCGTCGAGAAAATGAAGCATAACACGCAGGCAATGTACGAAGACCGATGGCGTAAGCAAATCGCTCCAGCCTTATCCAGAGAGCGAATGCGCGACATTACAGCCCTCGATCTGGACCGATTCATGGCCCAGCTTCAATGGCAAGGGTATTCGTGGCAGACCCGCATTCACAACCGTAACGTCATTTCCAAAATGTACAGCACGGCACAGAAGTGGAAGTGGCTTGGGGAGAACCCTGCTAAGTGGGCGGACGTCGGACAGCGGAAGATTGTTCGCAAACAGCGGGCCTTGTCGGTCGAGGAAGTTCAGCTCCTCGCTGAGCACCTCTCTGAGCCGGCTCGTACTGCGTTCATTTTAGCTGTCACGACGGGCCTACGGATCGGGGAAATCCTTCGGCTGCAAGTCGAGGATGTTGATTTGGCCTGCGCGGCGATCAATGTACAGCGATCCATCAGCCGGGGGCACGTCGATACCACCAAGACGGAGGGGAGCAACCGGCAGGTTCCCATTCCGCCCACACTGATGGGGGTTTTGATCGCACACTCGAGGAACGTCAGGCCGTTGCCCGGAGTCAGTCCGAACAAGACGCTCGTGGCGAACTGGCTCTTCCGGAGCGCGGTCGGCACTCCACTTTCCGATCGCAATCTGATCAATCGTCAGATCTATCCTGTTAGCAAGGCACTCGGCATCCCTCATTTCTCTTGGCACTCACTGCGACACACCTTTTCCACGCTGGGAGGAAACGATGGGACGATTCCAACTTTAGTGATGAAGCAACTTCTTGGTCACTCCAAACTGAGCACAACTGAGAAGTACATGCACGAACTCAGGGGCCAGCAGCGTGAAGCGATGACCAAGATCGAGGACCTGATTTGGTTCCCAAAGGATAAGGCAAGTGGAGCAAGGACCGCAAATCCGACTCAGTTTGTGGCCCAATGTGGCCCAGGTCTACATACTCCAAAGAAGCAGAGAGATGTATCTGCTTGTTGCGTGTCAGGTTAGCTGGCGGGGACGACGGGACTCGAACCCGCGACCTCATGCGTGACAGCAACCCGGCTAATTTTCATACCTCTCACCCATTCCCATACGTTTCATGGCCTTACACCAATTCGGGGCTTCTGCTTTCGCTCAAAGCATAACCCCTTTTGGCCCTTTTAGTTCGATTTTTGGAACAGTTTTGGTACAGCGGTTGGACCGGCCACCTTGTTGAGATTTCGTAAGTCAGTTCAGATGGACGATGATGAGCCCAGATATGAGTTCTGGCTCCCCCGCCCACAAAGTCATGAGCCCAACCAGAAACGGGGATGTGATGGAATCTGCGGCACGAGTGGCTCTCTGAGAACGTTTCACGAAGTATCGGTTAGGGCTATTGGGGGTCGAAAAGGGGTTTGTTTGGCATCGTCCCGTAACACAAAAGGTATTTGTTTACCGCATGAAATCGCCGCGTAAGCGTTGGCGGGCATCGCGCACCAGGGATAGAGGTAGATGTCCTTGACGGCTTGACCCTGAGCTTTATTCTCCCGGTCCATTCGCCCGCGCCCGGAGGTTTGCCCCACATGGATCCAGTTAGCGGCACGGTAGCAGGTTCCGCGACAACGCCTGGCATCCACCAGGGTTTCCAGCAGCAGGGGACGGACTGCGTAGCGGCGCTCCCAATCCCGGGGCAATTGCCGGGCGGTGCGCGACAGGATTTTGCTTGCCAGTCCCTTCACCCGGACCCAAGGCAGAATCAGAAATCGGCTCTGGTTAACGATCGCTTGCAGATTGCGCTACCGCTGCTGGTCGCTCCAGCCGATCCAGGCGTCCCGGGCCTGCATCTTCCAGGCCGGCGAAGTCCAGAGCAGACCAGCCAGTTCGCGGCCGTGATGCCGCACCCAGTAACGCAGGTTAGCACCGAACGGCACGGGGCAGCCCAGATAGTGATAACGTTCCGTGGATTCGCGCCACCGGCGGCTCTCGGTCTCGCTTTCCACCAAGACGAGTTCCAGGGGTTCGCACTCCGAAGCGGTGCCTTCCAGCGGTGCGGGTTGGAAATCGGCTCGAGATACGTCGGGCCGACGCGACCCCCGGCCGCCCAGCTTGCGCAGCGCGGGAAGCATCAGGAATCCCTCGCCGGCCAGCCGATCCAGCAGTTGCCGGCACTCATGATTCTTCAGCTTGCCGTTAGGCCGCTTCCAGTCCAGCAGTTCGCACAGGGTGCGCGCGATCTCCGTCACCCCCAGGGCGCAACACTCGGCCGCGACTTGGCGCATCAACGCCAACTTGTCGCCCCGGAACGTGCGTCCGCAAAAGGTCACCGGTTCGCGCATGAGGGAAGGGGAGGGCGAAGCTCAATCCGTGCCGGGCACCAGATCAAGGGTCACAGCCTGGGGGGTGCGCAACAACCCGGCCAGGCGCACAAACGCATCCTTGCCCTGCTGCCAGCAGGTGCGCAGCACACTCACCAGCACCTGCTGCGTCCGCGCGCCTTGCCAGGTCCGATTGCCGCCTCACATCCAGGCCGGGACAATACAGGAAGGTGAACAGCCATGGCCGCTCGTGTTCGAGATGACGCCTCAGCCGCCGGTTAGCCGGATTCCGGCAACGGCTCTCTAGACGCCGGTCCAGTTCGGCCTCCAGCCTGCCGGTGGCGACTCTCAGCCCGTGCTCGGAGACTGCGCCTTGCGCATAACGGTCCCGCAAGACGAGGCTGGCCAGCAGCAGATGCTGCACCGCCTGGGACAAGGCAGACGCCGCCGGAGAAAGGATCTGCGCCATCTCCCGGCAGCGGGTCAGCAGATGATTCAGACAACTTTGATGGAAGGCGAGCCGGAACCGGTAGTAGGGCGCCCAGCCGTCATGCACCAGAAACCCGTCGTAGACGGCGCCGAGAAGCACCCGCGACTGCTCGTAACCTCGTCCGGGCAGAATCGCATACACGCTCACCTGGGCGCTCACCGCTACATGCAGCCACTGCAGCGGCCCGCCGACTTTCCAGCCCGTCTCGTCCACCGTGTTCACGGGCGCCCGTCGCGGCTGACTTGCAACCCGAAGCCATGGACCAGCGCCTGTTGCGTATGTCCCAGCGACAGCCCCATCTGCTTGTTCAGGATGGCCGCCAGCGTCAGCGCCTCCGGCCCCACCTGCACCGCCGCCACGCCCACGGCGTCGGAGGTCTGCAGGCGATGACCTCCTTGCACCCGGCGATGGGAGTCTTGGCAGCAGCCCACCGCGATGTCGAAGCGGCGCACGACCGTCTGCCGCACGATGTCTTCCTGATACTGCGTTTCGCAAGCTTCCGGTTCCACCTCGCCGCCAGAGTGCGGACATCGTTCCGGCAGGGGAACCGCGATCCGCTCATCGACACGAGGTGGAACGGGACGGCACGCCGGTCGGCCGTAATCCCGGCCCGGCTTGCGGCCGGGCCGCTTGGGGTGGCATTTGGGCTTTCCGCGCGAATGCGGAGCAGCCTGCCGCTTGCTAGCCCGCAGCGCTGCTTCCAGTTCCTTCCGCAGGCGCTCGATCTGCTTTCGTAGTTGGTCGTTTTCGCGCTGCGCGCGGTGCAGGTCTTGCTTGGGAACGAATTCGAGATCTCTTGCCGAATCGCTCCCTTCAGACGCATCTTCCTTTTTGTGATAGAGGGAATTTTCTGTGGAACTGTTTGGGATGAGGGCAGTTATGTGTTTCGCGGGGCGTAGTGCCCCCTGACTACATGGCCGGAAGGGTGACGCCGAGGGCTTGGAGAATTTCGCTCTGGCGAGCGTCCGGCTGCGGCAGTTTGGTCGCCGTCGTTTTTTCATCGACCGGATAATGCGGTAGTGCGGCATAAAGTGTGTAAAGGGATCGGAAAGGAGAGGCGGCTGAGGGCTCGGGAAGTGATATAAATCT
>JAKASH010000428.1 GCA_021828225.1 Acidobacteriota bacterium
TCAAAGATTTTCAGCAAAATCTCTATACCACACATTCCGCGAGGGTGAACGACCTTTCTGCCCCTCTCGCCCCTAATCATTCGCGATTCTGGGGTCGTTGGTGTCGGCTTGATCCATCGTATCCCCGTAGGATCGAAGGATGTGAACCAAAAGAGGAGTGATGACCGCCTTGCCAAAGTGACTCTTTGCTCGTTTTGCTTCAACCTGAGCTCGCGCCAATCCCTATCATGGGGATTCTCACCGGACTAAATCATCCAGCAGGTCGAATCCTGACTGCTCCTGTAGTCCGGCTTCTTCCCGGATCAATATATCAATGGCCAGGGCGGATGAGATCTTCCGGAATATCCCCACAATCCCTTGCAGGGCTTGCACTCCTTGATTTGCCGGGCGCAATCTGTAATTCTTGAAAGTTTAAGACTGTGCGAGTTAAAACGCATGAGCCTGTGCAGAGAGGAATAGCAGGACGCCTCTCCGAGTGAGGAGATCTGTGGCTTACAACGACCTTCGAGAATTTATCACCCGCCTGGAGCGGGAAAAGGAATTGAAACGAATCGGCGTTGAGGTTGACGTAGACCTCGAAATGACCGAGATCACCGACCGCGTATCAAAAGCCGCAGGCCCTGCCTTACTTTTTGAAAGGCCACGCTCGGCAAAGGAAGACCTTGTTTATCCCATACCGCTTCTGATCAACACGCTGGGTTCGAAAAAGAGAATTGAACTGGCCTTGGAGGTGTCCTCGCTTGACGATGTGGCCAGGCGAATTCAGGACCTGCTGGCAATGAAGCCGCCCGAGGGCTTGCTGGACAAAGTCAGAATGCTGCCGAAGGTGGCAGAGCTTGGCTCATTCTTTCCCAAAACCGTAAAGAGTGGTCCCGTCAAGGAAGTCATCCAGCGGGAAGAATTTTCGCTTGCTCAACTGCCCGTCATGAAATGCTGGCCGCAGGATGGCGGACGTTTTATCACCTGGCCCATGGTGGTGACGCGCAGTCCCAAGAATGGCCGGCGCAACGTTGGCTGTTACCGGATGCAGGTTTTTGACGAGCGAACCACCGGCATGCACTGGCAGATCCACAAGGGCGGAGCGGAACACTTCCGCTGGCTGGACCGGCAGGGAAAGGGACGCCGGATGGATGTGGCCGTGGCCATCGGGGCCGACCCGGTGACGATGCTGGCAGGGGTCATGCCGCTGCCGGAGGACCTGGACGAATTCCTGTTTGCGGGTTTCCTGCGCCAGAAGCCGGTGGAACTGGTGCGCTGCGAAACGGTGGACCTGGAAGTTCCAGCCAATGCGGAGATTGTGCTGGAAGGGTACGTCGATCTTGATGACATCCGCGTGGAGGGGCCTTTCGGCGACCACACGGGTTTCTATTCGCTCCAGGACAATTTTCCGGCATTCCATCTGACTTGCATCACACGGCGGAAGAATCCGATTTACGTATCCACAATCGTGGGCCCTCCGCCGATGGAGGACTATTGGATGGGCTTTGCCGTCGAACGCCTGTTTCTGCCACTGATGCGCCAGCAGATGCCGGAGGTGGTGGATATGCATATGCCGGCGGAAGGCGTGTTTCACAACTTGATCATCGTCTCAATCCGCAAAAGCTATCCGGGACACGCGCGCAAGGTGATGAACGCGATCTGGGGGTTGCCCGGGGCCATGTTCTCCAAATGCATTGTGATTGTCGATGACGATGTTGACGTGCATGACGTTCGTGAGGTGGCCTGGAAGGCCTTGAACCATATTGATCCGGAGCGCGACATTCAGTTTGTCCTGGGGCCTGTGGACCAGCTTGAACACGCGTCGCGATTGCCCAACTTCGGCTCCAAGATGGGCATTGATGCCACGCGCAAATGGCCCAGCGAAGGGTTTACGCGGCCATGGCCTGACGAAATCATCATGGATGACGAAACCAAAAAAAAGGTGGACGGAATCTGGAAAAGTCTGGGATTGGACACGGCCCGTCGGGGTTAGTAGCATCAGAGAAACAATTTTAAATTTCTGCTCATTTCGCATCGAGCAGGGGTAGTTCGGGAATTGAGACCGTGGCGGAATATGCCTGATTTTGAATACGACATGCTGGTTATCGGCTCGGGGCCGGCCGGTCACCATGCGGCCATCCAGGCAGCCAAGCTGGGCAAAAAGGTTGCCGTCGCCGAGCGCAAAGGAGTGGTGGGAGGGGTCTGCATTAATCTGGGTACCATTCCCAGCAAGACCCTGCGCGAGGCGGTGCTCTATCTGTCGGGCTACCGAGAGCATGACCTTTATGGCGAGTCTTACACGGTCAAGCAGCACATTACCAAGGAGGACTTGCTTTTCCGCACCCAACACGTTATCCGCCACGAGATTGATGTCGCCCGGCACCAGTTGCTGAGAAACGGCATTGAGTTGATAAGCGCGGAGGCCTCACTTGTCGATCCTCACACGGTTCGATTGAACTTTGTTGAAGCCCAGGGATACCGGGATGTAACTGCCAGGTACATTGTGATCGCGGTGGGCACAACGGCAACCAAAGACCCGGACATTCCCTTCGACGGGCGCCGGATTTTCACCAGCGATGAAATCCTGTCGCTTGACCAGTTGCCACGAAGTCTAACGGTGATAGGAGCGGGAGTGATCGGCTGCGAATACGCCAGCATTTTCGCTACCTTGGGCATCCGCGTCACCCTGATCGATATGCGGCCTCGCCTGCTTCCGTTCGTCGATGGGGAAATTGTGGACATGCTCGCCTACCACTTGCGCAACAACGACGTCACGTTGTGGCTTAATGAAAAGGTGCAGGGAATCGAGCCTTACGAGAATGGCCATGGCGGCGGGGTCGCAATCCACCTGGCCAGTGGTAAGAAGATTTTTTCCGAGAAAGCTCTTTACAGCATTGGCCGAACAGGCGCCACCGATCGATTGAACCTTGCTGCGGCAGGACTTTCCGCGGACGACCGCGGACGGCTGAAAGCGAATGAGCACTACCAGACTAGCGTACCACATATCTATGCCGCCGGCGATGTGATCGGGTTCCCCAGCCTGGCCTCGATTTCCATGGAGCAGGGAAGGCTGGCATCCTGCCACGCTTTCGGAGTGGAAACCGCCAGCGTGGAAGAGTTATTCCCTTACGGAATTTACACCATCCCTGAAATTTCAATGGTGGGCCGCGATGAGGAGACCCTTACCCAGCAGGGAGTTCCCTACGAGGTCGGCAAAGCTCAGTATAAGGAGACCGCGCGCGGCCAGATCATTGGCGACGTCACGGGCCTGCTGAAACTGGTTTTTCACCTTGAGACCCGTGAGTTGCTGGGTGTCCATATCATCGGTGAAGGGGCCAGCGACCTGGTGCATATCGGGCAGGCGGTTCTCGCCTTTGGGGGAAAGATCGATTACTTTGTGAACACGGTCTTCAACTACCCGACGCTCGCAGAGTGCTATAAAAATGCTGCCTTTGACGGAATCAACCGACTGCGCGTGTAGTGCTTAGTGGCAGCAATCCTGATGACCAAAATTTACGAATACTCCCGGTTATGGGGGGGAAGGATTGCTTCTTCGGTATTCCGTCCTTTATTTCCGGGAAAAGGTCCCAGAATCCCCCAGAGACTCTGGGACCGGAGCCCACGCTATTTCTTCGGATCAGACTTGCTTGCTCTCGAGTGCGAGAACAATAGATTTTCGCTCCAGCCTCGCGGGCTGATCTCTGTAATCACGTGATCGTTTGATGCCACTGTGTTGTAGTCGATCTCGGTCTGGTTGTTTTTCCGGGAAACACTGGCCACTTTCACGGGAACCTGGCCCACGAGCTTCCCATGGTTGTTGTAGAACTTGACCGTAGGCGACTTCATGTTACTTGCAACATCGATACGGTAGTTGCCGGGTTTCAATTTTAACGATTTGCCAACCGTTGCGTGGTAGATTACGTCGACTCGCATGGTCTTAGCAAATGCCATTCCTGCAAATAAGAAAACAACACTCAACGCTGATATCAACGTTGTACGAATTCTGCTTGGCATAATCAGTGCCATCCTCCTGCTGCTAGTTTTGCAATACATTAACTATGAGAACGTTGATTGGCGCCAAGGTTGCCCGAAGCGTGAAAGAAGAGAGAGTTGCTCTAATTTCGAACACTTTTCTCTAATTGATTAATATTATTTTGCGCATTTTTTTGTATCTTGACAGTGGCTTGATGTCCCAACGTCGTGCGCC
>JAKASH010000429.1 GCA_021828225.1 Acidobacteriota bacterium
GTAAGTGTCCTTGGTCGCGTACAGATCGCGCAGCCGAATCCCGAGGACTCGCTGGAGGCCGCAGAAGATTTTGTAGAAGCTTCTTTGATCGATCGGATGGCCGAGGGAGTTCTTGAAGACGTAGTCGTCCGGCTCCGCGCGCAATTCGATCACTTGCTTCAGGACTTCAACGTTACGAGCAGTGAGCCGCACGACGCGAGCCGCGGCGGAGGTCTTGGGTGCCGACTCGCTTCGCAATGACCGCGACCGCTCGACGAACAGCGTTCCAGCTGCCAAGTCGAGAGATCTCACACGGAGCGCAACGGCTTCTGACGGTCGCAAGCCTGTATAGAAAAGCGTCAAGAGAAATGCGTAATAGGGGAAGTGAACGCCTTCGCGGTACGAGCCGAGATGCCTGCCCAAACGCCAGCGCTTGCGCAAAAGGAACTCAAGAAGCCGGTCCCGCTCGCCCTCCGTGAATGGGTCGGGACCTGGCACAATTCGCCTGGGCCACTCAAGATCAGCGAACGGAAAGCCGGTTTGTACGCCGGCCTTTCGTGCATCACGCACCATTGCGCGCATGGAACCGTCGATAACGTTTCTTACGGTCTTGATTCCCAGATGACGGTCGATCTGAAGCCGCGCCCTGAGTTCTTCGAGATGCCCGAGCGCTAAATCCTGCAAGGCGACGTCGGCGAGGTACGGAAGAATGTACTTGCGGAAATGATTGCGATAGTCGCGAGCCCTTGAAGGGCGGACTATCGGTGGCACCCTTCGAGCAACCCAAACTGGATAATACTGGCCGATCATGGGCGCGGCATCTGGCTCCACCGACTGCGGAGACTGCGGTCTCGGTCGGAAGTAGGCAGCCCTGCTGCCATTCGGAAACCAGCTTAGGTAGTCGAAACGATTTGCTGCGATCTCTGCGCCGACGATTGCCGCTTGCTTCAAGAGTGCGGCGCGATTTTCCGGCGTATCACGAAGCGTCGTTGTCTCCGAAAACTTGTGAAGACCAGTTGCCGTGGGTATACGCCAGCGGAACCGCAAGCGCAGAAGTCCGCTGCCGGTTGCCTCAATCCAGCAACCTTGCCGGCGCGCTTTCAGCTTACGAGGTGCCATTCAGGAACCCTCCTCGCTGAAGCGGTATTCCGGTCTGGTGCGGCGCGTCACGATGCTCAATGAAGCCGACAATCGCCTCCCACTTGAATACGGGCCTCCGTCCCACGTGAAAGAAGTGTTCGCTTTCACGCAGGATACCCTTGGCCATCATGGTCCGGATGGCCTGTTCGGTCCACGGCGTCAGTGCGGAGAGCTCGCGGATCGATACGTAAGGCTTGGGTTGGGTCGCAGTCTGGTCGGGAGCCATAACTACTACGAACGACAGGGTTATGAAGAGTGCGCATAGTCGGCGCCTGCCTGTCGTCAAACTGATCATAGTCCAAAGATGACGTAATTGTCAAATTCTCTAATTGTGCTATATGAGCGCATTTCACGATTCGGTCAGCAGACCCAAACGCAAGAGCCGGACCCGTGCGGCCTGTTCGGAAACCTGGCAACGCCTCATAGTCCGCGCGATCACTGCGCGCCCCGGTTCCGAATCGATGTCCAGTGGGAACTTGCTCCCATCCCGCATCGCAATCTCGCCAGCCATCACGAGCACGTACGACCGGGGCATCAACAGCGCCCCGCTGATGTAAGCTGCCTGCCATTCCATCCAGTCGTTCTCGGGAGCGGTCACGATCGTGTCGCGTTCGCAACGCCATGATCGCGCGGCGGGACGACGGTCCGAATCTGGTCCGGATGTTCTCCACAGTGGAGCGTGAAATCGCACGTGTCCGTACTCGTGGCCCAGAGTCATCCGCAGCCGGTTCTCATAGCGGGGCGAGGATAGCCGTTCAGAAATCTTCACCTTGGGGTTGCGGTCAGCAAAGTAGTCTGTGTATCCGTCCACGCTTTCAGGAAGGTCGGCATACAGGTCGAGGTCGTCGGCTTCGGCCTCGATCATGCGGATTATGTCGTCGGTGGGGATCGGCAGCCTGAAGCCGCCGGAGCGGTGGTCCATGAACTCAGCGACGATTCGCTCGCATCGCTCGTCAAGCTCTTCCGTCTTGAAGTAGAGACGCTTGATCGGGCGTCCGAGCGGATCGCGAAGCAACTTCATTTTCCTGTTTGGGAGACCTTTTTCGGCGCTCGATGCCGAAAAACAGTGGGCAGCATCAAGCGTGTTACCCGTAGTGGTCGATAATTAGGTTCGCCAATTTCCGACAAAATTCGAGCAGGTCCGAGCCGCAGATACGAGCTCGCCAGTTAATCTGGTCACTCTTGTTCGGCGCATCTTCAAACTGGAATCCAATCTCATCAAGAACAAGGCATTCAGATGAGAATGTGACACGGCGATGCGATATCGCGTTGCGCACGTGCCACAGGAGTGTTCCCAGGTTGGTTGTTTCCCGTTTAGTTTGGGGCGGTTTATCTAAGGAAATGTCCCAACCTGGCCATCCCGCTGAGAGAAGGCTCTTGAGGCTAAAGGCCTCAAGGCGATTCTTCAATTGTTTGTCGGCATCTGGAAATACAAACAGACCAAGCATCGATAGAGTCAATTGCGTGCCAAGATGAACTTCACCCCGGCTGGTTTTCTGTTGGACCACCATCCAATCGAGGTTTCGAATGGTTCGCTGCAGGAATCCTTCGACGGAATTTCTTGAAGCCAAATCGAGTTGGTTCGCCTGTGGCCTCATCGTATTTCACCGTGAATTGAAGAAATCCGTGGCGTGCACCGCCTCGTGCAAAAAACTGTCCGGCCTCCAGTGACGAATGCTCCGGTGCGAGCACACACGTCACCAGTAGGAGGACTCGTTCGTGGCAACGGCGGGGGATCGGGCGTCTGAGCGGATCGCGAAGGGATTTCATTTTCGCTTGCCCGGTTTTACTCCCAGCGCCTTGCGGAACGCGCGATATGCGGCTTCGACCTGTTCCCGGCCAGCCTCGGTTTTCACGTCCGGGGGCTGGCGGTTCGCATGAAAATACAGCACATCAGGTGAGATGCCGACAATCTTCGCGAGCTGCTCGATCAGATGGTCGTCGGGCGGGTAGCGGTGATCGTGCTCGACGGCGTTGAGGTAAGGCGGATCGACGGGTCGGCCGTCTTCACGTCTTAGCCGGGCGGCAACCTCTCTCTGGGTGAGCCCCGCCTTCTTGCGAACCTCTCTGAGCACCTGGCCGAAGGTCTTCATTCCAATTGATCAGCGCGAACCATCGCCGCTCGCCACCTCCTCGTCGTTCCAGCATAGCTCAGTTAGCAGCGAATTTCATCAAAACTGATAATGTCGCAATTGTGGAACGGCTGAGGAAGATGCCAAACGCACTGGACTGGCGTCCGCTTCCCCGAAGGGGCAGGACGCGCTTCTGCGGTATGAGATTGCGTGAACAATCGGCATAGGGGGTAGCGGCGCACCGCTACTCCCCTGCCACACCACCGGACGTGCGGGGTAGCCGCATCCGGCGGTTCAGAAAGTTGAGGTTAGCGGGCAAGTCTGGGAACTCCGATGCGGTCGTAGTAGCGGGTGGTGAGTCCGACGTGAACCAGCTTGGCAGCACGAAACCACCAGCGTTGGTTCACTCTGGCAGCCATCGCTGCATCTAGTGCCGACAGTCCGAGCCTGCGCAGCTCCACGTAAATCTTGGGGCCGCGTTTCCACTGCTTGAGTTGCAGCGCCCGCAGGCGGTGGCGAAGCCATTGGTCGAGTTCGACGAAAGTCTTCGGCGTCTCAGCCAGTTGGAAGTATTCCTTCCAACCCGGCAAGTAGCGCCTCAGTTCCGCGATTACTCTTTCCAGGCTCCGCCCCCCGCTGCGTCTGGTTATCAGCCGCACGCGTTGCTTCATTGCTAGCAGCGCCTTGGGAGCGACCCGGCATCTGACCGTGCCGCCCCGAGCGTACCAGAAGCCGTAACTCAACAGGCTTGACTTGTGAGCGGGTTCCACCCTGCTCTTCGCGCGATTCACTCGCAGTCGGAGCTTGGCGTACATCCGCTCCAGCGCTGCCATCACGCGCACGCCCGCGCGCCGCGACCGCACGTACGCATTGCGGTGAGTGGCGGAGGGGAATCGCACCCCTCCGCTCTCGCAGAACCGGACGTGAACCTCTCGATTCATCCGGCTCCCGTTGTCCAGCCACGTCCCTGGAGCAGCGACCAGTGAGCAAA
>JAKASH010000430.1 GCA_021828225.1 Acidobacteriota bacterium
AGGAAGCTTTCACATCAGGCGAAAAGAAGTACCCCAGTGATCGGCGCTTTCCTGTGGAGCTTGCTGGAATCGCCTTCAAGCAGAAGCATTTTCAGGAAGCCATACGCGACCTTCATCGCGCTCTTCGTTTGGACCCGCATGATCGCTATGCGATCAACTTCCTTGCGACGCTTTATTTCCTGGAAGGCAATCAAGAAGCTGCTCTCAAGTATTGGAACCGCATCGGGGAACCTCGGATCAACGCCATTAGGACCGACCCTCAACTTCGGATCGATCCAGCCCTGCTGGACCGGGCGTTTACCTGTTCGCCGGCAAGCGCTCTGACCCTAGAGCAGTACCGGACCACTCTGCAGCGGCTCAAGCAGCTTGGAATCTTTCCCGCCTACCGGCTGGACCTTGTGCCTCTTCCTGGCAGAGGTCCGGAAAAGTTTGACTTGACGCTCAGCGCAGTCGAGAGAAATGGTTGGGGGCCGAATAAGGTTGAAGGGCTGATCTCACTGTTGCGGGGCCTGCCTTATGAGACGGTTTATCCCGAGGCTTATAACCTGCGCAAATCCGCGTTAAATGTTTCTTCGCTCTTTCGCTGGGACGATCAGAAGCGGCGTATCTTTGTCTTGGTCTCCGCTCCTCTGGCGGGAAATCCAAAATTCCGTTACCGCTTCTATGCCGACGGCCGGAATGAAAACTGGAATATCTCCCGAACCTTTTACAAGTCTGGACTCCCCATCCAGACTTTCAATCTTGAAAAACTCGAACTCGGCGGTGGGATTAAATCCATTGTCAACAGCCGGTGGAACTGGGGGGCGGGCCTGAGCTTCTCCGACCGGCGATTTCGGAATCTGCCAGCAGGGGCTTCCGCGGCGGATCCGATTTTCACCAATGGTGTTGCGGTAGAGGCTTACGCACTCAGCAACTATGCCCTGCTGAGAATGCCGGAAAAGCGATTTACGCTCGGCTCCAGCGTCCTGGGAACCTTCGGCAACTTTTACGCGCCGGGATTTAACCATTTTGCTATGCTGCAGGGTTTGCTGTGCGCACGATGGTTTCCGCAAGCCCGCGGAGACGACTACGAAATGACGGAAGAGTTTCACGGCGGCAAGACTTTTGGCCAGGTTCCGTTCGATGACCTCTTCATGCTCGGGCTGGAGCGCGACAACAATCTGCCACTCCGCGCCCACATCGGAACTCGCAATGGCCAGAAGGGGAACGCCCCTTTGGGCCGCGATTATCTGCTGTCAAACTGGGAGATCGATAAGAACCTCTATGCGAACGCATGGTTCAAGTTGCGGTTGGCGCCTTTTCTCGACACCGGAAGGATCTATGACCAGTCCGAGGGCTTTGGGTCCCATCGGTGGCTCTGGGATTCGGGCGCATCGGTCAAGCTGAGGATTCTGGGCGGGGTCTCGCTTGTTTTCACTTATGGCAAAGACCTGCGGACCGGCAGGAACACTTTTTACTTCACCACTACGCGCGAAGGTACTCCGAAGTTCCTTCCTTAGCGGTCAGTCGGACCGTCAGGGCATGGCTTTAGCCATGCCGTTGGGAGAGCCGATATTTCTACCGGCTTTAGCCTCTGAAACCCTTAAACGCTGAAGCCACGCACAATTAAAGGGGTAATTGGTGCGGCTTGGCTGAAGCCATGCCCTGACGCGACGCGTGCGGACGTGCCTGGCGTGCCGTGTCTGGAAGTTACGCTTTTCCGCCCTCTGATTTCTCTTCCTCTGTTGAGCGAACCTTCACGCCTGCAAGTTCTTCAAGAAACGTGATGACGGCGGCGTAATCGAGGTCGCCTTTCCCTTGCGCGCGGGCGGAGGCATAAACTTCCTTTACAGCCGCCGCTACCGGCATCGGAACCCCCTGCGCGAATGCCGCTTCCATGGCAAGCGCAACGTCTTTATGCATCCACTTGAGAGGGAAATAGGGCGTGAAGTCTCCTTTGAAAATGAAAGGCGCTTTGAAGTCTGTCAATGCCGCCCGGGCCATGCTGTTCTGTACGATCTCGAACATGACTTCTGGCCGGACGCCGGATTTGGTGGCGAGGACAAAGCCTTCGCAGAAAATTTCGATCATGGTGGACTGAATAGCGTTTTGCGCCAGCTTGGCCGAGAGCCCTGCCCCATATGAGCCGCAATAGATGTGTTTGTTGCCCAGGACTTTTAGGAGGGGCATTGCCTGGTCAAATGTCGCGCGATCGCCGCCGATCATGAAAGTCAGTTCGCCCTTTTCGGCACCATGTTTGCTGCCTGTAACCGGTGCGTCCAGGAAGCTTGCCTTCTTGCCGGCCGTGGCGCAGGCCAGCCTTCGGCTGACCACGGGACTGATCGTGGCGGAATCAATCACGATGGCGCCCGGACGAATTGTCTGAACGACTCCGTTCTTGCCCATCATGACCTCTTCGGAAGCTGCCGAATCGCTGACGATGCTCATCACATAGTCAGCGTTGCGAGCAGCCTCGGCAGGGCTTGTGGCAACCCGCGCGCCGGCGCGCTCGAGTGGTTCAGCCTTGTCGCGACTCCGGTTATAGACTGATACCTGGTAGCCGGCCTTGACCAGATTCAGCGCCATGGGCTGTCCCATAATCCCCAGACCAATGAAGCCAACAGATTCTGCCATCGAATGCCTCCTTCAGATAAATTCGTGAGAAGATTGCAGCCGCCCCGGCCTTAGGAAAACCTTCCTGCAGGAAACTTGCGAGATTCTACTGGGGTCCGAAATCCAGCCAGAACCGCACATCCCGGACGTTGTTGTCGGTGAATCCCGTGTCGAGTGTATCACCAAGCGTCCGGAAGAAGTAATAGGAGTCGCTTTCGGCAAGGTAGCGCTCAGGATCAAGTCCGAGAGACCGGGCTCGGGAAATAGTTTGGCCGTCGGCAACCGCTCCGCTGGCGGGACTGTTGCCATCTCGCCCGTCGGTTCCCGCACTCA
The DNA here is from genome assembly GCA_021828225.1 of Acidobacteriota bacterium. The sequence goes on from JAKASH010000430.1 coordinate 2,926, forward strand.
GGACGACTTGATTCTGGTGGTCGATTCTTTGTGCCGCGTACAGCACGTAAGCCTGGTTGCGTCCGCCCATTCCTGAACCCGTGACTTTGCAGGTGACTTCGCCGCCAACGATCAACGCAACAGGCTGCCCCCGATGTTTCCGGGCCAGCAAGTTCAAAGAGTCCGAATTCTTGTCCGCAACTTCGCGAAAATCCGCGTCCCATTCGTTCGAGTCGATCTCGCAAACAAAACCCTGCCTCTCCAGAGCTTTTTTCGCCGCCTCGACCGCGTCATGATTGGAGAGCAAACACATATACTGGGAGTTTCGAAAGCACGCGTCGCCCGATTTAGGTGTTTCCTTCAGCGTGCGCCCCTCAAACTGCTTACGGATTGTTTGCGGCAGCCTTGGTGTCAGGTTATTCTCCTCCGCCACTCGATAACATTGCTCGACGGTGGAGTCATCCGGCATGGTCGGCCCCGAAGCGACCATCGATGGGAGTTCGTCCGGGACATCGGAAACGTATAACGTAAGCTGGCGGGCAGGATGCGCAGCCTCGGCCAGCCGACCACCTTTGACCGCCGATACATGTTTCCGGAGGATATTGATCAGTTCAATGGGCAGACCGCAGGTCACAAGCACATGGTTGAAATCGATCAGATCCTTCAGAGAGACTTCGGGCTTTAAGGGCTTTTCAAACAGTGCCGATCCTCCTCCCGAAATGAGGAAGATGACCAGGTCATCCTTGCCGAGCCCGGAAAGGAGTTTCAGGGCTGCCTGAGCAGCGGCAATGCTGTCAGAATTGGGATAGGGATGGCCGCCCTCAAAATAGTGGAAATTCTCCAGCCGGGCGACTGGATTGGCAGGTGCTACGACAATGCCGGCGGCAATCCGTCCATTCAGGATCTCATCCAATGTCGCGGCCATCCGGCAGGCCGCCTTGCCAATCGCTATAACACTCGCGGGGCGTGCCAGGGAAACCGTCGCGTCTCCTGCAACAAGGTTTTCATCCTCATAGTTCAACTTTCCAACCATCGCTCTGCGGAGATCAAGTGCTGTGATGACCTCATGAAAAGCCTGCCGGGCGATGGGCTTGCCGCTTCCATAAACGGGCTTGGCGGAACTTGCGACTTCGTCTTGGACACTCATCTTGCGATTACCACCTTTTCATCTTCCTGCAGCTTAATGTTTGCCGCAATGTGTTCATTATTGAAAAGCCAGGCCCGAATGACAAGAGAAAGAGGTTTTTCGCATGAACTTCTTCACTCGA
>JAKASH010000431.1 GCA_021828225.1 Acidobacteriota bacterium
GAGGATATAAGGAAAAAAGCGGACGCGTTGGTGGCCGAGCTCGCGAAATGCCAGAAAGCGCACGGCAACGGATATCTGAGCGCTTTCCCCGAAGAGCTTTTTGACCGGCTGCGGGAAGGCAAGCCGGTGTGGGCGCCGTTTTATACGCTGCATAAGATCATGGCCGGACATCTGGACATGTATACCCATTGCGGCAACGTTCAGGCGCTAGAGACCCTGGAAGGCATGGCCGACTGGGTAGGACGCTGGGTAGGTCCTCTGAGCTATGACCACATGCAGCGGGTGCTGAATGTTGAGCAGGGCGGCATGCTCGAAGTGCTGTGCAACCTTTACGCCGTGACCGGCAGGGAAAAGTATCTGCGCACGGCGATGCGGTTTGACCATCACGCCTTCTTTGATCCGCTGGCGAACTACCAGGACCAGTTGAAAGGTCTGCACGCCAATACGAACATCCCGAAAGTGATCGGCGCCGCGCGGCAGTATGAAGTGACGGGCGACTCGAGGTATCAGGACATCGCGTCATACTTCTGGCAGGAGGTGACAGGCCGGCGGATCTATTGCACGGGCGGCACCAGTTATGACGAGCACTGGCGCGCCGAACCCGGATATCTGGCTCCGGAGCTGGGCGACGGGCAGCGGGCCGAGGAGTGCTGCTGCGGTTACAACATGCTGAAGCTGACCCGGCACATCTACGGCTGGACGCTCGATCCCCGCACCATGGACTACTACGAGCGGACGCTGTTCAACAGCCGCCTGGGAACTCAAGACGAACACGGATTGAAAGGCTATTTTGTTTCCGTCGGGCGCGGCTGGTGGAAATATTACAACACGCCGTTTGACTCATTCTGGTGCTGCACGGGAACCGGCGCGGAAGAGTTTTCCAAATTTAACAACACGATTTACTTCCACGACGACGAAGGCGTTTTCGTCAACCTCTTTATCGCTTCGGAAGTCGACTGGCCGGAAAAAGGCGTTCGCGTGCGGCAGGAGACGGCGTTTCCGGTGCAGCAGGGGACTTCGCTGATTGTTTACGCCGAGCGGCCTGTGCGGATGACAATGCGGCTCCGCGTACCCTACTGGGCGACGAGCGGCGGGTCGGTGAAAATAAACGGCCGCGCCCTGCCGGCATTTGCCAGCCCCAGCAGCTATCTGACGCTGGACCGCGTGTGGCACAATCGCGACCGGATTGAGCTGAGCCTGCCCATGAGCCTGCACGCTGCCGAGGTTCCGGGGGACGCTACGCAGCAGGCCATGATGTTTGGCCCGCTGGTCCTGGCCGGCCGGCTTGGCGGCCGCGAACTGACCCACTCGATGGTGTACCGGGGTTACAGCTCAAACCCTCCCCGCGGCCCGGCGATTGCCGTGCCGGACATCCAGGCCGACCCGCGGCATCCCACGGCATGGGTCGAGAAGGTGCCGAACCATCCGCTGGTCTTCCGCACCGCCGGGCAGGAACAGAGCATTTCGCTGATTCCGCTCTACCAGCTTGCCGGCGAGCGGTATGCGGTTTATTGGAAAATGAACACGGCGTAAGAGACGTTGCGCGCTTTCGCTCTGCACGGAATGCAGTGAGGCGGCTGCAGGTTGTGGCCGGCTCATTCAGAGAGCGGAATCGAGGCAAGAGTTGGACCGGGGCGCTGGGCGTGCTGGAGAAAGATTTCTTGCGATTGTGAAAGTTTGCGAATATATTGATTGGCGGAAGAGAGATAATCCAGCACCTCACTTGTTGCAGGATCGTTCCGAAGTTGTTTTTCTGAAGATTTGCTCATTCTTGCAGTTGGGCTTTCTCGAACTCCGAGATAGAATCCGTCGGGCAACTTGAAGGGCAACGAAGAACCAACAGCTGGGTGGTTCGCGGGAGAAGTTGTTTGGATTCGACGGCACATTCGATGTGGGCACCCCCTAAAAGAAACTGGGAAGACGCTTACTCGGTCATCAGCCCTCAAATTAACGCTGATGGCAACCACGAGTGGCCGTTCGATCCCACCTTTCCGATCGAAGTGCGGTTTTTCAGGTTCGGCGGGGAGAACCGCATCCGCATGAACCGCCATGATTACTCGGAACTGCTCTTTCTGGTTTCGGGCGAGCTGACGTGGCAAATCCAGGACCGCCAGGTCATTCAAAAGGCAGGCGAGCTCATCGTTATTGGAAGTACGCTCTATCATCGGCCCTGGGGCTCTCAGGGCTTCCTTGAGAATGCCGTGGTTCTGTACTTTCTGCCGGAGTTGATACAACGTGGCGACGTCACAGGCGAGGCCCAGGAATATCTCATGCCCTTCTGCATCCAGGATGCTGCGTTCCCGCATGTGATACCTGCCCGGACGGGTTTGCCCCTTCGCGCTCTGGACCTGATGAAACGGATACAGGCTGAGCTTCCATCTGTCACAAATCTTTCCCGGCTGTCCGTGAAAACCTACCTGAAGATGATTCTGATGTCGCTTGTGAACTACTATTCCGATTACCAGAGCACGCAGGAAGTCCTGGCTCACCGGCAGGAATCAATTCGCCGGTTACAGCCGCTTTTCCAATTGCTGGAAAGCCGCTATCAGGAAGTGATTGCCATCCAGGATGCCGCCGGCTCGGTGGGAATGAGCACGTCGCACTTCAGAAGGTTCTTCAAAAAAGTGACGGGCCAGTCGTTTGTCACCTATCTCAACCACTTTCGAATTGCCAAGGCCCAGCAGTTGCTGGTTTCGACCGAAAAGAGCATTGTCGAAATCAGCCAGGAAGTGGGTTTCTGCGATCAGAGCTATTTTGGGCTCGTCTTTCGCCAACTGGTCCACATGACTCCCCTGCAATACCGCAAAGGCACCCATGACCTGCCGGGATCGCATCTCATGCGGAATGACGATTCGTCTCTGTTCCTGCCCCAACAGAGGGTGCTGCAGTCTGAGCAGGACGAAGTCGTCCAGGAAAAGGGTCAAACCTTCTGGGCGTGATCCTTTCTTCTTGCGGACGTGCGATTGCGCATCTTGCATCATCGCTCTGGCGACAGCACCGGCGGACACCGGAATCTTGGGCAGATGAAGTCCAGCCGCGAACCCATTCCTTTGCTCGTGCCGGCAGGCAGAACGAAGACTTTTCACAGGGGAATCCGTTGATCGGATTCTTATGAAGTTGGCCTTAATTCTTATAGCCTGAACCCCTCGCCTGATTTAAATTCACAGGTTATGAGTGCGCGGCATGCGGCAGGGCCGCCCGAAGCAAGCCGTTGCCTTCGAACCGCCGATTAAGGAGAATCCAATGGCAGGAAACCTGTACCGTCGCAATTTCCTGGTTGGGGCCGGCGCTTTGGGTGTTATGGCCGGCGCGCCGCTGATGGCCGCGCAGGGGCCGGCAAAAGCCCCAAAGGGCGGAGGCGGAGTTTACAACGTCCGCGAATTTGGCGCTGCCGGTGACGGCAAGCATTACGACACGTGCGCGATGGTTGCGGCCATTGATGCCTGCGCCGGCAAAGGGGGCGGAACTGTACTCTTTCCTGCCGGCAGATACCTGACCGGAGCAATCCGGCTGCAAAGCAATGTCAACCTGCATCTGGACCCAGGCGCAACGATCCTGGGCAGCCAGGACGCGAGCGACTATCCTGTTTACAGCAGTCCCTGGCAGGACGGAGCCCGGGAGATTTCATCCCTGATCTACGGGGAAGATCTTGAGAATGTCAGCCTGACGGGGCGCGGCACCGTGGACGGGCAGGGGCGGGCGTGGTGGATCCGCCAGTGGCTCCGGTCTCCGAAAAAGCATGTGCAGGTTCCTTTGCTCAGCGAAAGCGAGCGCCGTGAAGAAGTCGAGAAAATACGCTTCGGCCGGCCCCATCTGGTCCATCTGGTTTGGTGCCGGAATGTGCTGATCCAGGGTCTGACCTTTATGAACTCTCCTGCGTGGACGCTTCACCCCACGTTCTGCGAATACATGATCATCGACGGCGTCACCATCCTCAATCCCGTGCCCTCGCCCAATACCGACGGCATTGACCCCGAATCCTGCCGCAATCTTCACATTTCAAACACGCACATTGACGTCGGCGACGACTGCATAGCGATCAAGTCCGGCAAAGATGAGGCCGGCCGGCGCATGGGAAAGCCTTGCGAAAACATCACTATCACGAATCTCACCACGGCCCACGGCCACGGAGGGGTTTCCATCGGCAGCGAGATGTCCGGCGGAG
>JAKASH010000432.1 GCA_021828225.1 Acidobacteriota bacterium
GCTCCAGAATAATCTGGACATTGCCGTGGCTCGCTATCAGCTTCCGCTCGCACGGCTTGACATCCTCCGGACCAAAGCAGGCAGCGCCGCCCGCGGTGTTAGCGGGGCTACGCTCTCAAACGCCCTGTTCACGGGAGCGATTGGCGCCGGCGTCGGCGGTGTTTCAGGCCCCGGCGGGACGGGCGGCGGAGGGTTTTCAGGCGGCGGCGTAGTCAGCACGAGTTCCCTTGGCCCCGGCGACCCTATAGCCGGAGTCACCTTCGGGTGGAACAGCAGCTCGACGCCATTGAACTTCGCAACCGTTCAAGGGGTCTCCGTGCTGGGCAGCCACACGTCCGCCTATAATACCTTCTTCGGGAAAGGCTTCTTCACCGGCACCAGCTTTGTTGCCTCGGTATCCGGTACGCGAGACAGCAGCACGTCAACGACCTCACTGTTCAACCCTTCCATTCCTACCACCCTGACCGTTGGTCTTAACCAGTCTTTGCTCAAGGGGTTTGGACGCCGAGCCAATGCCGTTTTCATCCGTATTGCGAATAATGACCTGCACATTGCGGACACTGTTTTCAAGAAGCAGGTGATTACCACCGTCGCCGCGGTGCTCAACGCCTACTACACCCTGCTGGCAGACAGGGATCAGGTTCGGGTGGCGCAATCCGCCGTGAATTACTCTCAGAAACTGGTCGAGGATGACAAGAAGCAGGTGCAGATCGGCACGCTCGCTCCTCTCGACGTGGTTCAGGCTGAATCCGAGCTTGCAAGCGACCAGCAGAGTCTCATCGTGGCCCAAACCACTTACTTGCAGCAACAGGAAGTCATCAAGACTTTGATTTCGAAAAGCGTCACTCCTGAACTCGCCAGCGTCCAGATCGACGCGACCAACAACTTGCCGGAACCCAAACCCAATGACATTCCTCCGCTGGACCAAGCCCTCACCGACGCCCTTAAGAACCGCCCTGAACTCAGGCAGGACCAGTTGAATATGCGGAACCAGGATTACACGATTCAGTCCAATCGCAACGGCCTTCTGCCGACACTCGACGCTTTCGCCACCTACCAGTCAAACGGGCTTGCGGGTCTTCCGTTCGAGGGTTTTGCCGGCGCCGGCCCCGGAGGTTTGGGGGATTCGCTCTCACAAATCTTTTCCGGAAAGTATCCGAGTTATTCCGTTGGACTCACTTTCAGCATTCCCATTGGCAACCACGTCCAGCAGGCCAACGCCGCCCAGGCCGTGGTCGAAATGCATGAAATGCAGACCAGCCTCCAGCGTGACAAGAACACCATCGAGCAGGATGTCCGCAACGCCGAAATCGCCGTTACCCAGGCAAAAGCTCAAATCGAGGCTGCGCTCAAGGCCAGAACTTATGCCCAGCAAGCCCTGGACGCTGAGATCAAGAAGCTGCGCCTGGGCGTTTCCACCACTTTGAACGTCATCTTGTTGCAGCGCGACCTGATTACCGCCGAAGGCAACCTGGCCAAGGCCCGCCAGGCGTATGCCCAGGCTTTAGTTCAATTCAATCAGGCCACGGGCACCATTCTCGAGGCGCACAACATCGTCCTCTCCGATCCTGAGACCGGTGAATATACCCGAAAGCCGAATATCCCCGGGACTCCCATCAACCCGGCTGGTCTGCCGTAAAAGGATTGCAACAACAGTGATGGGCTGGCTGCAGCGCCAATGTCTCCGATGGCGGGAGCCCCATGGACTCCATCGGAGTTCAGAGACCGGAGACAACGTCACCGCAAAACAGGCTGTCGCGATAACTGGCAAACCTCTGCCGGACGCGGTGGCTTCCTGCCGTTCTCCCGAAAGCGAACGGCCCCTCCAAAATGCTCTTGCCGCCGTGCGCTGACGGCCCTCATGCAGCCTGGAAACGGCCTCCAGCGCCGCCGCACTGAGGACCACGGTGACCAAACCAAAACCAAACCTGCCAGCAGATCAACCGCCGGCGATAATCATGCCCGCGCGTGCCGCGTTGCCAACCCGGAATAAAGTCTGTAGGATTGGCACACAGTCCGTCTTGCAAAAGGAAGGAGAAAGCCATGATCCAGCGCCGCGGTTTTCTATCGCTCGTGGGTACCAGCCTTACCGGTGCGGCAGGTCTCTTGATCGAAAAGCATCCGATGTTTGCAGGCCCAGTTCCGCCCGCAAATGAAGATCCGGCCCAGGCCCCGTGTGAGAACAGAATGGCCGACCCGCCGTGGAAGCATCTCTCCAGCGCGCAGGGAGACCTTCCGGTACCCGAAACTTCGGACCAGCAAACCGGATCGATGGTCGGAGACATCGACGGTGATGGGCGAATCGACTTTGTATTCACGAATCGCGAAAAAGGAAATGCGGCAATCTGGATGCGGAACACGCCCGAAGGCTGGCGGCAGCACGTTCTGGACCCGGGGCCTTTGAATATCGAAGCGGGCGGCACGTTGTTTGACGTTGATGGTGATGGCCGCCTCGATCTGATTGCCGGTGGCGACTACAGCAGCAATGAGGTCTGGTGGTGGCAAAATCCCTATCCCGACTACCGCCGGCCCTGGAAGCGCCGCGCCATCAAGCACTCCGGCAAGACTCAGCATCATGACATGCTGGTGGGCGACGTGCTCAATGAAGGTCGCCCGCAGCTCGTCTTCTGGAACCAGGGTGCGCGAGCTTTGTTCCTGGCCCGCATGCCCGACCGCCCTCGCGAGCGGACGACACCCTGGGATATCCACCTGATCTTTCAGGGCGATGCAGCCATGGAAGGCCTGGCGATGGCGGACATTGACGGCGATGGCGTGGTGGAGGCGGTCGGAGGCGGGCGCTGGTTCAAGCATGATGGTGGAATAAAGTTCACGCCGCATCTCATTGATGAGACCCAGCAATTTTCGCGAGCGGCGGCAGGAAAACTTATCCAGGGCACAGAGCGAAGCCAGGTGGCCTTTTGCAATGGCGACGGCTGCGGCCGCCTAAAGTGGTACCGTCAATCGGATGACGAAGCCTGGGCCGCGTACGATCTGCTGGGAGAAGACCTGGTGCACGGCCACACCCTGAGAATCGGCGATGTGGACGGCGACGGCAACCTGGACATCTTCTGCGCCGAGATGGCCAAGTGGTGCGGGTGGACCCGCACGGTGGACTATCCGCGAGCGCATTTCTGGATTTTCTACGGCGACGGCAAGGGAAACTTCAGCAAAACCACCCTCGCCATGGGCGGCCACGGCACGCATGAGGCGCAATTGGCCGACTTTAACGGCGACGGAAGGCTGGACGTTCTCGGCAAGCCCTATATGGCGGGCTCTCCCGGCGTCGATATTTATATGAATCCCGGCCGGCGGCGCGGCGCCTGACACCACCCTCGAATGCACCGCAACGCAGAACGGCATAACTTAACAGAGTTTAATTCACATAAAACCCCGAAGGTGTTATGCTGTGCACTTGTACAGGCAGCTATTACACAAGCTAATGCCGCCAAGTCCCAGTCCCGTTCCGGCTGCCTTTAAGGATCGCGCCGTAAGCGTTCTGCAGCCAAGGACGTAATTGTTTTAAGACGCTGGCGAAATACCAGTCTCTGCGATAAAATGCAACCCACATAGTGCAGGAGTGGACTGATGGCGACGGCCAGGAATCCGGTAGAGGAAAAACGGACGCACGCATTGGGCCGATTCTGGGCAAGCGCCATGAGCCTCGGAAATCACAAAGACGACGAAGTGAACGAAGGAGGTCCCATGACGGGCAGCAACGATCCCACCACTGTGCTGGCAGGTTTTGAGATCCTCGTTGAAGAGATGGAAACGGAAATCGAGTTTATCAATCAAGCTGGATCGCGTGCTTTTGCGGCTCGCGACTATGAAGGAGCGCGGGCCGTGCTGCAACGGGCAGACCAGGCCACCGCTCTCCGCGAGAAACTGGTGGCGCTTCGTGCGGAATGGGAGAAGATCAGCCCGACGGTCACCGCTGAAGGCGGAAATGCCAAGAAAAATGGAAGCCACGACCTCAACCGCCTCCACCGGGGTATCCGTACCCGGGAAACGGCCTATTTTCAGCCCATTCTGCAGGTGTTGAACCAGTTGGGCGGCTCCGCTCAGATGGGTGAAGTCCTTGAGCGCCTCCCGAAGGTCATGAAAGGGATTCTGGCCGACGTCGATTTTGAGCCTCTGGCCGCCGACTCCGAATTGCC
>JAKASH010000433.1 GCA_021828225.1 Acidobacteriota bacterium
GACTCCGGTACTGGTTAATCATCTGGGTGACGAGGGCCTTGGCTTGGTTAATGAGCTGCTCTGGCCATACGGTCAGCTGATAGAACTGGCTGATCGCGGCGCGGACGCCATTGATCGCGTTCAGGGCGGTTTGAATGATGCCGTTGATGACGTTCAGCACCGCCTGGATCGCGCCCCAAAGGCCTTGGGCAAACACCGGGCGGGGCGACACCACAACAGCGGCGACCACTCCTGCTAAAGCCACGGCGACGACCTGCCGGCGCTTCTGAGCCGTCATCACGTACCAGGAGAACAAGATAAAGAACAAAGCCGTCATTTCTGCTTCACCTCCATAGCAACGAACGTGCCCGTGTGTACCGACTCCCTCACCGCGAACCCTCCGCAATGACCGCACCTGAAAGTTCTTCGGGAAGATCCGCGAGATCTGCCAGCCCTCGCGGGAATGTCTGTGCGAGTTCCCGGTAGCACTCGATAAGCGGACGATCCTTGTGTTTCGAGAGAAACCAGCTTCGATACCTGCGTTCCCGCGGAAACGTCGTGCACACCCAATAGTCCATTGCCGTGGGCACCAGGCGAATTACCTGCGTCGTCTCCGCCTTCTCGCCCAGCACCACGAGCGCCTCCGCGCCGCGCCCTTTGCGCGGCGCGCTGAATTCTTTGACTTCCTTGATAGCAACGGGATTGAGGAACAGGTGCTTTGCAAGCGGCGAAGTGTCGCCCGGCTGCTGGCCAACGATCTTCGTTGTGGCGTTTTTGAGGATTCCCGGCCCATGAACTCGCGGCTGGGACTCCGTCCCCACAAAATCCTCCACCGTCTGCGAAATTCCCCACACGCTGCCGTGGCGTTTCCGCGCGGTGCGGAAGAGCTGGACGACCTCGGGCGCAAGCGTCGGCGAATCTAGCAGTGCCCAGCATTCATCGAGGACGGTAATCGAGGGCTGGCCGCTCCTGCCCGAAGCTCGTTCCGCCATAGCGTTTGCAATGAGCATGCTCATCGCCGTTTCGAGGGTCGGGTCGGAACTCAAACCTTCGATATTGAAAAAGAGCCAGTTCGAGTCGAGACGCATCGTGGTCGGCGAGTCGAAGAGCTTGCTGTAAATGCCCTTTTCGCTGGTCCAAAGGCGAAGTTTGATGGAAGCCAATTTTGCCTCATCAATCGTCCGCTCCAGGCGTTCTTCATCCCGCCAGTTGGCAAGCTCTTCGCGCAAGTCGTTGAAGGTCGGAATAGGATTCGAGAACCGGATCGCGCAGCGCTTGTAGGTGCGAGCAATGGCGTCGGATAAGAGATTATCGAGCAGAGTGCGGTCTGAGCTCGGGTTGTCACCGATCATGTGCAGCGTGAGGTTCTTAAGGAACGCGATCTTTTCTTTGCCTGGCGTCGTCTCACCAGGCGGCAAGTCCCAGGGATTGATCGTCTCCGCTCCTTCAAGGCTTACGTCGATTGACCGCCCTCCCATGAGCTCAACCAGCGGCCTATAGGAATCGCCCCGCTCAAGAATCGAAATGAGAGGATTCGCCCGCGCCATCATCAGCAGGAACATCTGCGCCATGAAGGTCTTCCCGCCGCCCGACTTCGCCATCACCAGCATGTTCGAGTCGCCAAGCGAAGAGTCGAAGGGCGAAAAGGGAACGAGCTGCCGGGTCGGAGTCTCAAAAAGCGCCAAGGGTGAGTTCGGCGTTCCCGGCCACGGTAATTCGACCGGCAGGAGGTCGGCAGCGTTGAGCGTCAGCATGTCTATTTCTCGTTTGTTCTCTTCCGCCATCGCCGGGAGCCCGCCAAAAAACATCCTCTTCTGCGCGAGCATCTCCGGGATGCCTCGCGCTCCGTTCATCCGGGCGAGAGCGTGGAGGACACGCTGCCGGCGGTCGGCCAGGATGCGCTCCGCCTCTCCCCGCTCCTGGCGGTTGCGCGCTGGCTTCGAGGTCCTGGCTGTGAGGACCAGGCTCAATTGGCAGGTCTTTGCCGAGCTCGAGATCACGTCCTCAAGCACTTTGACCAGTTGCCGCTCTGCCACTTGCGCGTCCACATTGAGGCGAAATCCCCCGTGAATGTCGCGCTGTGCAGCGAGCATCTTCCGCAGTCGCCCTTTGTACTTCTTCACTACCTTCGCGTGGTCCGGCAGGCTCACCCCGGCATTGATGACGAGTGGAAAATCCATCTGAAGAAGCTCTCGTAAAATCCCTGGGAAGGTTGCGTCGGGCAGGTCCTTGAGCGTGATCCACGAGTAGAGCAATCCTCCGATCTTGAGGTAATCATCGAGTTCGTCTTCAAGATTGACGTTGGCCATCTGGCTCCGGGCGCTCTCGTAGGCAAGCGATGTCTCGGACGGCCGGTACGGCAGCGTATCGTTCGCCAAGGGGCTCAACGCCCGCTTGATTTCAAGGAACATTTCCTGGTGCGGCATTCGGCGGGCGCGCATCCCGGTCGCCTCAAGCGTCGTCTCAACCCCGCTCATCAGACTGTTAAATTCCGCGAGGAGGTCCTCATGCTCACGCCGCCTCCTCTCCACACACTTCGCGGCCCCCAAGCTCCAGCCACCACCATTGGTACCCTTCATCTTTCGCTTCCACTCGAAGTCGGGCGACTGGTGATGAATCTTTGGATCCCAAATGAAGTAGGCGTGGAGAAAATCCCGCAGGTAGTAGCCCGCGGCGTCCCGCGTCCGCCAGGTCTCAACCCGCTCGCGATCGAGCGCCTGAAGCGCCGCGCTCGGGTTCCGCTGTTGGGCGTTGTAACGGCCGAGCAGGTCGCCCGTCCCTTCTGCAATCTCAAAGCGCAACTGCATCCGCATGGAGCGTTCGGGAAGTGAACGCACAAGCGCCTCAAGAAGTCCCTTGGTGCGATTGCGGTCATCATCCGAGCCGTAGTAGGAGTGGAGCCCGCCAAGCTCATACCCGGCCACGAGCGACCCGTTCGTTTGGATCGCGACGTTATCGAGAAGATCGCGGATCTTCAGCTGCTCGGCAAGAGCCGGTTCCTTAAGCGAGCGTTCGTACTGTTCCATCGTGACTGGCATTAAGCCTCTCCCTGGATATAGCCCGAAGTAAGCTGTCCGTCCCGTTCGAGCGCTGAATAGACGTGAGGTTTTGAGTGGAACATCACCCAATCCAGCAGATACCCCCGTTGCTTCCCGTACTTGAAGAGCGTCAGCGCAGGCACGCTCGCAACCGGCACGAGATATTGAAGAAACAGGTTCATCGGTAGCCCGAACATGTCGCGGTGAAGGAACCGGCCGAGGACGTTCGTTACGACCGCGAGAGCGAGGATGGCAAAGAGGTCTTCGGCTTCCAGGCCCAAAAACGTCACCCGCGTTCCCAAGTTGCGATAAACCGGTGTTACTTCGAGCGCCATGCTCACTCCCTTCTCTTCCTAAGTGACTCCACCCACTCCTTGCGCGACGAAGTATTCAGCCAGGCGAACGAAGCCCGACCCCAGCAGGCATAGTCCTGCCGCAAGAAAATGCCGCATCCAACTGCCCGCAAAGTGAATCCTCTCGCCCGTCGCAAGCGTGAGCGCGCCCGCTGCGACTTCGATTGCGGCATAGATGGGCATCAAGACGTTGGCCACCCAGTCCACAAAACTGACAATCGAAACCCAGTAGACGTCGGGATCGTTCCACGCCCGCTGCGATGCGAAGGTTTCAAACGACCTGAGCAATCCTGAAACCAGCAGGCACAGGAGGCCGCTATAAAGAGCGTGTGAGTAGGGTTGGCCTTTTGAGAAACGCAGTATCGCGAGCGCGATGAAGAGCCCGGCGAGCGTAGGCAGGATCACATTGCCTGACCAGTTCGTAAAATTGAGGATGCCGTGATAGAAACTCAAGAGTTCTTCTCCTAAGACGCCATGCCGACGACCAGGTACCAGATGCCTGAAACCGACAGGAGCGCAAGCGCCACGGCTGCAAGGCGCATCACGGGCTTTTGCCTCATGAAATTGAAGACCGCTCCGACGATAGCAAGCCCCGCCGCAATCGGCATGATTGTTCCCGCAAGATAGTTCCAGGCGCTATCGAGCAAGTCCACCGTGGCGTATTGAGTTCCGGTGTTCCAGCTCGAGAGCAGATTGAGCGTGGTTTGAGCTCCCAATAGAAACAGGGCCGCAATCACCGAAGGCAGAAACGGCTCACCCGAAGCCGCGTCCAG
>JAKASH010000434.1 GCA_021828225.1 Acidobacteriota bacterium
AAGAGCGATCAGCAGGACCAGGACAGACACAATCGCAAAACGGACCAACGGAAAGAGAATGTCCTTAAAGCGGCTGAAAATGTGAAAATTGACAGAGTGCGTGTGCACGAAGTGTGCGGACCATCCAATATACGCACCCACGCAGCCAATCAGAACGGCCGCAAGAATAACTCCGCGCAATGGGCTTGAGGATTTTCCGACTCCGGCAATGAACCCCAGTATCGCCCCGATGATTCCGAAAACAATCATGTCAAGCAAAGGGGCAAGAAACCAGATGACATAAGTCGCATCAACAACCAGGAACTCCTGTACTGACGGAACGAAAAAAAGCAGGCGGGCTTCCCACAACCCGACCAGCAAGCCGATCACTGCTCCTAAGATAACAAAGCGACAAAATAGCTCAGCTCGCAGACCTGTGGACAGATCTTTTGCTCTGGATGAATTGTTCAAACTCCCTCACTCACTCCCAATCCTCATTTTGACGCGCAATCAGGACCTCTGAGTTGCCATTGGTTAGAATACTCCACAATGAGTGTGGTCCCATGCCTTTGATTGCCGAAGGACTACGCGGCGTGCACCAAATCGAACCGGCCATGAACAACTTCTTGCGCAAGTTTCGCCTTAAGGCTGCTTTTGGCAGATCGCATAGTGAGCAGGCGCAGTATGGTCGATGATTGAATGAGCGAGCAGCAGTCGAAGCACTCCCCGCGGAAGAAAACCGGCATATTTATAACGGAGGAAATCTTCGGTCAAAAGCTGAACATCGACGAAACGCTCGCGAAGCAACTCTATGAGTTCACGACGTTCGAAACCTGCATGAGCGCCGTATTCGTTCTTGAATTTACGGCGGACCCGCGCAAGCCAGTCCGTCAGGTTCCAGGTGACCTTCTGCCAGGTTGTCGCGTCGAACGAGCCCAGATAACCCACCAGGCGGCGGCTGTTAGGAACTCCTACATAAAACCATGCCCCTGGCCGCAGCACCCGGCGAATTTCACTGAGAGCCACCTTGGCGTCCACAACATGTTCCAGTGAATGAAAGGCTGCGGCAAAATCAAAAGTTCCGGAAGGAAACGGCAGGTGCAGAGCGTCTCCGCGGATAACGCATTGTTCCGCACGGGCCTCCAGCGAGAAAGTCTCCTCCACGTCCACTCCAACTAAATGCTCATAGCGAAATGTATGCCGCATGTAGACAACTTCATTGCCATTTCCACATCCGACAACCAGCCCCGACAGTTTCTGCGTGCAATCGAGCCTTTGATGCAGCAGATCGCAACAATGGTGCACCATTGCAGCTACTGGCGGGATGGATGTTTCAGACAAGGGGGTCACGACTTATATTCTAGCGGGATCGATCGCCGCTCCGAGCACGGGACAACAAACATTCCACCGCAGGCAGGCAAAGAAACGAAGTCTGCTATGCCGTTGGCCCATCTTCGTCGGACGTCAGCATTGATGGCATTCCGCTGTGAACGCTGATTTGCAATCACAGGTTTTGTGATCAAGAGGCATTTTGCGAACGGCATCTGTTCAGTTGAGGTCACGTGACAGCATCAGCTTGAATGTCAATTTGTCAGCCCCTTCCGTCACGCCGACGCCCACGCCTGCTTCGATGTCCACGATTTTGCTGTAGTGGTCCATCACGGCCCAGACTTCGTGGAACTGATCGTTCGGCCTGTAAAACTGCCGAAGGGGCCCAAAATCGGAGTACTCCTCGGCAGCAGCGGCCCATTTGTGATTGAAGTTGTAGGCGATCCGCTCCGCGGGAACGAACTCCAGGCCTCCGGCACCGCCTGTGTAGTCCGTATCAAAGATCGGATTGTAAATGAGATCCACTTTGTGCACGTGCGCGCCGACGATGCCCCGTATCTCGGACGAGATGGTCCGCGACTCCCAATACGAGTAGTTGACGCTGAATTCGAAGTTGATACCGTAGAAGAACGTGTGCTCGCGAGCGTGCGGCCGCACAAATAGTTCGCGTATCTTGAAGCCGTCAATCGACCCGCCGCGCCCCCTCGAATAAGCCGTATACACGGGGAAATAAATGCCCTGTTCGAACCATGGCTTGACGCCATAGGCCCATTCCACTCCTCCGTTAACCGAATCGTCGGGAATGATTCCGCCGGGGAAATCGGGACTGTTCCGTCCGATGGGGGTAAAGTTGCTGTGCACCGTGACATTCCATATGCCCGGTGGCTCAATCGTAGCGTCGTAGACTTGTATCTCGTCGGTCTGCGCGTAGACCGCGGGCGCCGCGGCCAGAACAATGGCAAGCACGGCGCAAGCCATTAGCACGGCAACCATGATCGCGGCGATTCGCCGGTTACCAGAACAATATTCGTTTAGGAGCCCCATAAGTGAATTACCGAGTATATCGCATTTCGCGAAATCGGAGATGCGGGAAGCAAAATTGTTGGAAGAGAGATCCCACAGCTTGCGGCATGGGTAAGTCTATCGGCCCTCCGGGCCTGGCTCGGGCCGTCATGCGGAGCAGCCGAGATTCCCAACCCTGTGATTCCGAGTAGCCGCAGGCGACGAGGAATCTCGCCCTGAAATCAAGACCTGTCAGTTTTTCCCTGGGCTTGATTGAAAATAAGGCGGCGGTTGCGGCATGGCGGCTCCGTCCTTGCGGGGCGACGAAGCGCCGTAATTGACTCCTGTGGCGGAATCGTGCAGAACCGCCTGACCGCCTCCCATGGGAGAAGCATAGTCGCCGCGCATGATAAGAACGTGCCCCTTCTGAACCAACCCCTGGAGGATGAAGGGCGGGAATCGGTCCTCGATCATGAAATCGCAACCGCCCCAATCGAGCTTGGTAAAGCGAGGCGCTTCGAGGGCAGCCTGGATGTTCATGCCGTAGTCAACAATGTCAGAAACAAACTGCGCATGGGCCTGCGGCTGGTTGTATCCGCCCATGATTCCGAAGCCGATGTGGAGATCGCCCTTCTCCATAAAGCCCGGAATGATGGTGTGGAAAGGGCGCTTGCGAGGCGCGACGACGTCCGGATGGCCGGGCTGCATCACGAACAGCGAGCCGCGATTTTGCAGCATAATACCGTAATCGTCCACCACGACGCCGGAACCAAATCCGCCGCAGAGGCTCTGGATCAGGGACACGATATTGCCGTCCTTGTCGACCACCGAAAGGTAGATGGTGTCGTTTCCTGCACGCGGCGGATTGCCGGGCTGCACGTTGCAGTGGGCGTGGTTCATGTCAATGGTGGCGGCCCGCTTTGCCGCGTACGCCTTGGAAATGATTCCCTGAACCGGGACATTCGAAAACCTCGGATCGCCGAGGTAGCGCCGCAGGTCAGCGTAGGCAAGCTTCTGGGCTTCCATCTTCACGTGCAGGGCATCGACATTGTAAAATCCCCATTCGGGCAGCGGAAAGCGTTCAAAAATGTTGAGCATCTCGAGCGCCGCCATTCCCTGCCCGTTCGGAGGCAGTTCGTACACTTTCCAGCCGCGATAGGTGGTTGAGATGGGATTGACCCACTCGGCATGGTAGCTGCTGAGATCCGAAAGCGACATCACCCCGCCCAGCCGGTCCATCGTCTTGACGATCGCTTTGGCAATGGGGCCACGATAAAAAGCGTCTTCGCCCTGCGTGGCAATCAGCTCCAGAGCGCGCGCATATTCGGGATTCCGGAAGATTTCTCCCACTTTCGGCGGCTCGCCGTTGATCAGAAAAACCCGCCGGGCGTTCTGGTTCTTTTCCAGCAGGGGCTGCCCGACTCTCCAGTAAGCATCAATGAATTCTGTGACCGGAAACCCGTGTTGGGCGAAGTAGATCGCCGGCTGAAAGAGTTCCGCCCAGGGCAGGCGCCCAAACTTTTTGTGCAGCATCACCCAGCCATCCACGCAACCCGGCACCGTAATGCTGTACACGCCGGTCAGGGGCATGTGCTTAAAGCCTTTTTTCTTGAGCAGGGCGAGCGTCAGCTTTTTGGGCGCCCACCCGCTGGCGTTGATTCCGGTCAGCTTCCCTGTCTTGGCGTTCCAGTAAATCGCGAAGAGGTCGCCCCCGATGCCGCTGTTCATGGGCTCAACCACACCCATGGCGGCGTTGGCGGCAATAGCTGCATCAACCGCCGAACCTCCGCGCGCCAGGATCTGCGCTCCCGCCTGAGC
>JAKASH010000435.1 GCA_021828225.1 Acidobacteriota bacterium
ATGAAGACACTCAACCCTCCAAATGGTGTCACCGCCCGCGGCGTCTGGCGCAAAACCACTTTCTTTCCGCCCCAAAGTGAGCTAACTTTTCGTTGCACTGTTCTGTTCCTCCGCAGATTTTGTCTAACCACTTCAATCTAACGGATTAGAACGGAACAGTGCCCCTCAATTTACGATTCCGGGTTGAACCGGATCCTCCCGCTTCAGGACCCAAGCGAGTCAATACCTCGCAACCGAAGAGGGCTTGTTCAGTGGTGAAGTCGTCGTGCGGGGCGGGTTACAGAGTCAGAAGATAATCTGAGGCGCTGAGATTCTGGAACTGTGTTGAGCTCACACGCAGGCCGACGACGTTTCCGAAGAACTGAAGAATAGACGTGAGCTGCAGGATGGAAAGCTTCTCGTCCAACCTCAGCAGGTGCCGGGCACGCAGAATGAGGTAGATCAAATGAAAATAGAGGATAAGGATCCGATCCTGGGGCGTGTAACGACGATTCTCGTTGGCCGCGTTTTTCAACAGATAAGTCAGGGCCAGAAAATCACATTTCAACATCATGCAAAACCGGGCGTAGTCTACGGGAGCATCAAATTCCTCCACCGCTTTTCGAACGGAAGGGAACTCGAGGCGATTTGCATTAACGATGGGCAGGAAGTATTCGCGGTCAAATTCACGGCGAAGGATCCTCAGACAAATCGTCTGAAGGTAAAAGAAGAACATCGCCAGCGACAACGTCAAAATCAGTGTAGCAAGGAACATGGGACGCCTCAATTAAGAATTATAGACGTTCTCTTCCGCGAAAGCATGGCTGGGCTGAATCCTGCTTTGAGGTACCTTTGCCGCACTTGGTACCCGCACTGCTGCATAAAACCACGTCGTAGTCATTCCCATATCACATAGCGGCAGCAAGATACTGCAGAGGCTACGCGCCGTTTGGGAGCCGCCTGTCATATAAAACAACGCCAGGCAAGCGGCCGGGCCAGCAAACTCTATGCCGAGTCCGCAAACCAGCATTCCCAGTTGATCGTCCGAGGTTTCCATCTTGACGACCATCAGATATAGGAGGGTGTTGAGGACGAGAGTGGCGAAGTACAAATCCTGCTGGAATTCAACGATGAACGCGGTGAAAAGTTGCCCTTTATGGTGTGTAAGTGAGAATAAAGAGACGGCTAATATAAGGACAAAGACAGAGGCGAGCAGCAGCCGCACGTGGTACCACATCCTCTGGTTGCTCGCGCAAGCACGCCTAAAAAACACAGCGACAACAACGAATGCCGCCATCACGAGAAGCAGATCTGTAGTCCAATAGCAGTAGCTATATTGGGCTGAAGGAAAGCCGTAGCAGTGGAGGCTGTAAGAGCGCGCGGCACTCACGCCTAGCGATACAACCAAGTAAAACACAATCTGCCACAATCGCTTCCCGTAGCCGCGAACGACAATATACACCAGCAGCGCGGCCTCAAACGCGTAGCCAACGTAACTCAGGGAATCGATTAAGTCCTTACCGCTCATACGCAGCCTGGAAACAGACGTTGGGCCGTGTCTAGTCCCAAGTTGCTCTAGCTAGAGAATGACGTCTACTTAGCTGGCGGATACGGAAACGGCGAAGGGCCAATCGCTACCCGAGCCGGCGGGTACGGAAACGGTGAAGGCCCAATATTTACCTTAGCTGGCGGATACGGAAACGGCGAGGGGCCAATTGCCACTGCAGGATTGGCAGCAGCTACGCCTGCGTTCGCTCCGTATAGGGTCTTCGCGATCCGAACACTTGCCAGAACAACAAGCACGGCCAACAGAAATGTCAGGGTGTAATTTTTCATCAGACTCTCCTCCAGAAAAGTTTCTCAGGTTAGAAAGAACCCGAGCCGGAAGAGAGCCTATCGAACAATACCTCCAGAGTCAATAGGTAACCACTGAACCACCGTTATCGATTGTGCCACAAACTTGAGGCAAGTCAAGAAAAAAGAACGAAATTCTAATTTCGATCGAGTTATTAGCTGGCTCGACAATCCATGGGGCGATTTCCCACTCGGAAGCATATTGCCTTGATTACGGATCTGCCTGAGTCTGCACCCCAGCGAGGTATGGATAGGGTCAGTCGACGACGCGAGATTCAGTCGCCAGAGAGTTTACGACTGCTTCCCGCCAGACTGCTGGCAGCCCGGGAAGCTTGTGAAGAAGACCTGGCCCGTCCACCCCAGGTCTTTCATGCCAGTTTCCGACGAGTAATAAGCGCCGGCAACCCAGCTCTTCAGGTTTTCAAAGTGATCACGCATGGTGCCTGGCAGCGGCTGGCCCTCTTTAGCCTGCCCGGGTTTGGCAATCGAGGCGGAAGTGAGGAGTTCGTTTTGCTGGGCTTCCGTGAGGTCCTTGTAAGGATGAAAAAAACGCCGCAATGATTCAGCTTCGAATGCCGACAGGGATGCCAGAAACTTCTTCTGTGCATCCTGCGTGTCCACAGAAAGCAGCAGGTCAATGAAGCGGCTGACCTGAGCTTTGGTAGAGCCGGGA
Source organism: Acidobacteriota bacterium (assembly GCA_021828225.1). The sequence goes on from JAKASH010000435.1 coordinate 2,507, forward strand.
ATAATGAGTTCTGCCAGAACCACCAGAGTCTCGTACTGATGCGGGTCAAGGAACTCGGGGGTCCATTTGGCCTCAGCTGTCGCGGCGCCATTTTCAACGAGTACTGCCAGCCCTGCAGGGTGTTTGGCGCCCGGATATCCTTCGGCCATGCCGGGCAATGCGAGGCCTGCGCCTCCCGCCATCATTAATCGCCGCACCATTTCACGGCGATTCATCCCGCTTGTGGAGCCTCCGTGATTGTCGAGGTCAGTCAGGTCTCGATCCTTGTTCATCCTTCACCCGCCCTTCCTTTCTTCAAACTAACTGCTTTCGAGGTCTTAACCGGCATTATGAACGGCGTCATGCTATCACCGAAGCATCGTTAAATACAACCTTCGGTAGGGAGAGATTTTTAGCTGGTCTTTGGTTGACGTTTGGCGGCCACGTTGTTACGATCAGTCCGTTTCGCCTGAGGGATGCCGGAGGGTAGCGCGGCGGGGAATGCGCGGATAATGGCAGGGGATGATTCCTTAAAGGTGGATTGCGGCCTGTTCCCTGCGTGTTCCAGGCGGGCGGAAACGAATGCGCCAGCGAAACGAGGGGCGATCTCAGGTGACGAAGCAAGAATCCCATTCACGATCGGAGAGGTCGAGTGAGCCAAAACGGAAAAGCAGTGTATGACGTGCTGGTGGTGGGCTCTGGTGCTTCCGGAGGGTGGGCCGCTAAAAGGCTATCCGAGGCAGGCTTAAAGGTTGCCATTGTCGATGCCGGCCGGCAACAGTCCGACAAGAATTTTACCGAGCACGAACCGGCATTCAAGTTGAAGTATCGGGACATGGCTCCTGAGCTGATCCGCAAGACGCGTCCCGTGCAAAAAGACTGTTACGCCTGCATGGAATACAACTACGACTGGTTCTGCAACGACCTGGACGAACCTTACACCACTGACAAGGACATGCCGTTCAGTTGGCAGGGACGCATGCGGATCACCGGCGGCCGCACGAACGTCTGGGGGCGGCAGTCCTACCGGATGAGCGACCTCGACTTCAAGGCGGCGTCCCACGATGGTTACGGCACGGACTGGCCGCTCAGCTACAAGGACGTCGCTCCTTATTATGACATCGTCGAGGAATATGTCGGCATCACCGGCATCCCGGAAGGCGTCTATGAGCTTCCGGACGGCAAGTTCCAGCCGCCCATGGGACTGACCTGCGCGGAAACTTTGCTGCGGAGCCGGGTGAAAGAAAAGCTGGGCTGGACGGTCACGCTGGGGCGTTCGGCCAATCTGACGCGGCCGACCAACGGGCGCCCGCCGTGCCACTATTGCGGGCCGTGCGAGCGCGGCTGCATCACGCACTCCTATTTCAATTCCTATTTCACGACAGTTGCGGACGCTCTGAAGTCGGGCAACTGCACCTACATTCCCGATGCCATGGTCTACAAGGTCTTGGTGGATCCGGATCGCAACCGTGCCAGAGGGCTGCTCTACATTGACCGCAATACGCGGCAGCCGAAGGAAGTTTACGGGCGCGTTGTGGCCCTTTGCGCGCAGTCGCTCGAATCGGTGCGCATCCTTTTCAATTCGGCCAGCCGGCAGTACCCGAACGGCTTGGCCAACTCGAGCGGCGTGCTGGGCC
>JAKASH010000436.1 GCA_021828225.1 Acidobacteriota bacterium
GAAGGGGCTGAACCCCATGCAGGTAGTGGCTATTGCGGGACATAAGACATTGCAGATGTTAAAAAGGTATACTCACCTGAAGGTCGAGGACTTTGTCGAGTTGTTGAAATGAGCCAAAAGATTTCTCCGGATCTTCAAGACCCATTGGAGACAATGCGCCCATGATGCAGGTTTCTCCCTCCATTGCTGTCCTGCGCTGGGCCGCAGGACGCACACGTCTTTCCGAAGTGGCGCTTGCCCACCGGTTTCCGAAGTGGCCTCAGTGGCGGGAAGGTGAAGCGCAACCGACTCTCAAGCAATTGGAGGCTTTCGCTCGATTCACCCATACCCCGTTCGGTTATTTCTTCCTTCTTGAGCCTCCTCAGATTGCACTACCAGTGCCGGACTTCCGCACACATCGCGATACGCCGGTGGCGGCGCCATCGGCCGATCTGCTCGATACGCTTTATTTGAGTCAGCAAAGGCAGGAGTGGTTCCGGGAATACGCACAATGGCATGGCTTAACGGTCATGGATTGGGTGGGCAGTGGCAATATTCAGGCGTCTCCCGAGGATGCGGCTGAACACCTGCGTGAAGTTCTAGCCCTTTCGATTGACGAACGCCAGCGTTTGCCAACATGGACTGAAGCATTGCGGCAATTGATTTCCAAATCCGAGGATGCCGGCGTTTTGGTGATGGGGAGCTCTGTTGTCGGCGCCAATAGCCATCGCAAACTTGATGTTGAGGAGTTTCGTGGCTTTGCACTGTCCGACGACCTTGCTCCGCTGATATTTCTCAACGCCGCAGATAGCAAGTCGGCGCAGATGTTCACGTTGGCGCATGAGCTCGCTCACTTGTTGTTGGGCAAAAGCGGCGTGTCGGATACACAGGCGGGTAGAGTGCCCGATCTGGCCATCGAGCGCTGGTGCAACCGAGTGGCGGCAGAACTGTTGATGCCGCTCGATGAGACGCGGCGGGCGATCAATCACGATAAATCGATCGAAGGTGAGATCCAACGTCTTGCACGGAAATTCAAGGTGAGCACATTGGTAGCACTGCGTCGTTTGTTCGATGCAAGCCAGATCGATGAACTGACGCTGTGGCAGCTCTATCATTCGGAGGTCGAACGACTGCAAACTATTGAACGTGCTAGTGGCGGAGGAGACTTCTACCGTACATTAGGCGCGCGTACTGGTAAACGCTTCGCTAGAGCTTTGGTTTCAAGCGCTCTAGAGGGACAGACACTGTTTCAGGATGCTTTTCGTCTGCTCGGCTTGCGTAAATCGGAAACATTCTATACCGCAGCGCGCGAGCTGGGTGTGATGGCATGAGTTATTTACTCGATGCAAACGTGTTCATTTAAGCCAAGAACCTGCATTACGGTTTGGATTTCTGTCCAGCATTCTGGGGTTGGCTTATCGAACAGAAATCCCTTGGGCAAGTATTCAGCATTGACAAGGTAGCCGACGAAATCGAGGCGGGCAGCGACGAACTTACCGATTGGGCGCATAGTAATGGACAAGGACTATTTCGTGCCACCGACGCACAGGTGGCAGCGCAGTTCGGACGGGTGAGCCAGTGGGTCATGAGTCAACACTATGAGGCTGTCGCAATTAACACCTTCATGCAGGTAGCCGACTATTATTTGATCGCTCATGCACTGGCGGGCGCGCATGTCGTAGTTACCCATGAAGTGCCGAGCAATTCCATCAAGCGAATCAAGATTCCGAACGTCTGCGGCGGTCTGAACATACGCTTCATGACTCCCTACGAGATGCTGCGTCGTGAACGAGCGAGGTTTGTATTGGTCGGACACTATCCCTCCTCCTCTGAAATCGTAAATAAGCAGGATTGACCTTGGGGATTTGTAACCCTCCTCATAAATCTTGGTAGCGTAACAATGTGGAGACCCGGGACAAGGACTTGAAATAAAAACGCCCTTCTGGATATGGTTTGAATGTCCTACCAAGACATTCAGCAATCCAAGAGAGGGCGTTATGGGACAGATCCCACAGGAAAAAGATCTCAAAATCGAGTTTGGGTGTCAATTCACTCTGGCCTTGCCGAATGTTCGGCTGTCCACCTTGTTATCGGCATTTACGGTCCTTCTTCCGAAGATTCTGGGAGATTTTGTGCAGAAGGCCCTGATCGGCTATGGAGAGCTTCTGATGGCCCGAAGAAAGAAGCCGTTTTCTTGTGGGAGATGTGGGAACGAGGAACGGTTCATCTGGAAGACGCGGTGTGGCAAGCCGACGAAGGTTCTGACAACCTTTGCCTGGGTGACGCTTGGGCAGATGCAGATCCAGTGTTCGGGTTGCGGGCACAAGTTCTCGATTACCCGCATGCTGTTGGGGCTGGATCCCTACCAGCGGATCGCGCCGGAGGTGCGACGGAAGCAGGGGCTTCTGGGCGCCCTGACGACCTTTCGCGTGGCGGAGAAGTTCATGGCAACCTTCGGGGCGACGATCGACAAGATGACGATCTGGAGAGCGGTGCAAAAAACCGGGGAAGAGATCGCATTCTCGCTTGATCCGAAGGGAGAAGCCCGGGGCGAGGCGGACGGGACAGGAATCGGCATCAAAGGCATCAAGAAACGGGGCAAGGAACTGAAGGTTCTGGTGCAGTACATGAAAGGCGGAGCGATCCGGGTGGCGGGAATCGACATCGGCTCCTACAACGGAAACTGGGACCGTCTTTTCAAACAGAGCCTCAAGACACTCAAGGAGTTCAAGAGCTTTTTCCTGGTGACGGACGGAGACACGTCCATTCTGGACGGGCTCAAAGGGAAAGTGACAATCCTGTACCAGCGCTGTCTTTGGCATATTCCCCATCAGCTGAAATTCGCCCTTTGGCAGGACAAAGCGAAAGTGAAGAGGAAGAGCCCCGAATGGCTCTCCGTCATGGCCCGGATCTACGACATCGTGGGAATCCGCTCCGGTATCGACTCGGACGAGGAAATCCAGGCCCTGATCGCGCTCAAAACGAAGAAGCTCGATGAACTCGTCAAGGATTGCCGGACGAAGGAGTACAAACATGTCGTCTCCTACCTTGAGAATGCAAAGAATGACCTTTTCACAGGACTCTCGAACAAGCTTGAAGGAAAGACAAGCAGCCGCATTGAACGGCTTTTTCGGACCGTCAACACGCGTGTCAATGTCGGCAAGTGGACCACCAAGGGAGCTCTCAATGTGACCAAGGTCAGGCTCGCTTACTATTACAATGGGTTTGATCCGACAAAAGAAGAAAACCCATATCCAGAAGGGGTTGCTCAGGTCTCCACTTGACTACGCTACCTAAATCTTGGCCCTGTTACCCTATAGGCATGATGGGTAATGTCTTTCATTTCAACTAAACACCTTAGATCAGAGAGCATAGGAGTTTGAAAAAATACTTTCTAAAGAGACTTGCATCCAGTTGCGTTGCATGCGATGGGAAAGACAACTTCGTTTGATCAGATGCACGGCAAACCTCGCACTGAAGGGCTAAACATGCCCCCATAAGTATGCAATGAACACCGAGGAAAAATTCCTGTACAATTTTTCCGGTGAAGATCTGTGAACAGATATGTGTGGAAGAGGCGATTGAAAAAATCCGGGAATTTGTCGCGCGGGGCATAAGCTGCGCAGAACTGTCCCGGAGGGGGGAGGATGTCAAACTTGTTTTAAAGTTCCCCCCCCGGATCGGTTTGCTCGATTCTCCACAGGGAGGCGTTTTCCATCGACTACTCGGCACTTGAGTCCCTCAGGCGAAATCACCCGGCATGGCGACTCCTCTTGGCTGATCATGCCCCGCTTGTCGTGAGCTTTCTCCATCAGGTTTATATTCTTCCAAATGTGCGAACCCTGTCACTTGCAGAGATCGTTTCTCTTCTGGATGATACCCTCTACTCCCTTAGAGAGATTGCTGGAAACGATCTTTATCCCAAAGAAGCACGGGAGTACATTGAGGACTGGGCCTCTGACGAACGCGGTTGGCTCAGGAAGTATTATCCTCTAGAGAGCGATGAACCACACCTTGATCTCACACCGACCACCGAAAAGGCCATCGAATGGTTGCTGAGCTTGGAGCAACGTCAGTTTGTCGGGACGGAATCCCGTCTTTTGACGATTTTCGAACTCCTTCGCCAGATGACAGA
>JAKASH010000437.1 GCA_021828225.1 Acidobacteriota bacterium
ATGCCGTGAGACTTGGCTTCCAGCACGGCATTGGTTTTTAGCGGGTCGTTGCCCTGGAAAGCCGTATCGAGGCAGAGGATTTGCAACGGCTCCTTGGCCAACATGCCGCGCAGCAGGGCCTGGTCGATGGTGTTCTCCAGACAAATCAACAGTTGCCCTTCGGCGATGGCATAGACGGGTTTTTCTTCCACGTCGATTTTCTCGACCTTGCTGGAGAGGGGCAAACCGGCCTTGAGGATGAGTTCGAACAGGATGTCGTCCTGGCTCCGCTTGCCTTGCACGTTGTCCGCATAGAGCCGGAGTTGTTCGGCCAGTTGCTGGGCATTCGTCGCGGCTTGGTTGGCATCCCAAATCTTGAAGTTGCTGGAAGATAGCTTGAAGGCGCGAAAGCCACGGTCCTGCGTCGCCTTTCCTTCCAGGTCCAGCTTATTGGCGTCGGCTTCGTTCAGCTTGGAAATGACGCGGCGGACGCGCTCGCGGGTAATGTGAGCGATTGTTGGGTAATCTGAGTTATCTGTTTTTTCTGGGAGCTGCACAAGAATAAATCTGATGTTGCCTCCCGCCTCATGATTAAGCCGCAATACCGCATCTCCGGTGGTTCCACACCCCGCGAAGAAATCCAAAACTATATCTTCTTCCTGATTGCTTGCAATTTGTACACATTTTTTAACCAACCCTATGGGTTTCGGGTGGTCAAAAATACCTGAGAGGCCTAATTCACCAAGCTCAATAGTTCCTTGCTCACTAATGACTGCTGTTTCATCCCAAAGCGATTTTGCTTTGGTTGTGCTTTTCCTTGATTTTTCATATACATTCCATCGTCCATCACGCTTTTGCTTGGCCACGAGGACGGGCGTCTTGCTAGTCGTGTCTGAACCTTGTATTTTGTCCCTCCCCCAGCGCCAGCATCCATCAGCGCCCTCGCTATTCCTTGGAAAAACCTCTACCGAAAATGTTTCTGAATGTTCCAGGGAAACATTGGAATAACCACTCTCATCTTTTAGTGATGGCGCAACATAGATGGGAAAGAACAGGTTCGGGCGGTTGAATCGGCCAAACTTAGGGTTCCTATTTCGCAGTTCCCAAAGGTCAAATTTACCCTTGGAATCTTCGAATGGCAGCGCCTCATCATTTTTTTCAAGCTCATACAAAACAGCATCCATTCCACGCGAATACAAGAGGATATATTCGTGAGTTTTTGCTATCTCTTTATAGGTTTGTCCGCGCTTATTGGCCTGAACAATAATCGATGAAATAAAGTTTTCTTCGCCAAAGATTTCATTCATCAGTGACCGCAGATTGAAGTATTCGTTGTCGTCGATGCTGACAAAAATCACCCCATCATCCCGCAACAGATTCCGCGCCAGAAACAAGCGCGGATACATCATGTTCAGCCACTTGGAGTGGAAGCGCCCGCCGGTCTCGGTATTTGTGCTCTGCTTCAAACCTTCGTCACTGACCTGGCCGGAATAGCGCAGGTAGTCGTCCAAGCCTTCCCGGTAGTTGTCCGGGTAAATGAACTCGTTGCCGGTGTTGTAGGGCGGGTCGATGTAAATCATCTTGACCTTGCCGTGGTAGCTCTTTTGCAGGAGCTTGAGCACCTCCAGGTTGTCGCCTTCGATGACGAGGTTTTCGCTGGTGTCGAAGTTGACCGACTCTTCCGGCATAGGCAGCAGGGTGCCGACGCTGGCGCTCTGGACATTGCGGAAGGCCTCCGCCTTGCCGGCCCAGGTGAGGCCGTAGCGTTCCGGCCCCGTCTCGATGGCCTCGCCCAGGGTCGCCTTGAGTTTCTCCCAATCCACCTTGCCTTCGCTGAACAGGTGGGGCGCCGTTTCGCGCAGCTGGTTAAGCAAGGCCCCGGCGGGGTTCTCGGAAGCGAGCGGGAGCTTGGTGTCGTCGGTCATGGGATACTCTCTTTTCTAAGCCTAGTCTTGCGCGTTCAGGGCAGGGGCCTATTGTCTCCTATCCCCCCAGACTGGCTCAATGGCTCCTAGATGGTAGCACCGCATCAACATGCGCGGGTCTATATGGCCTGTGATTTTCGTCAGATCGAGAGGAAGGGTGTCACCGCGTTCGCACTTCAGCGAACGAAACGCAAGGTTATGTTGTTCTAGCACAGAACAGAACGCAAGATAAAGGCTTACGGCGGGGCCCTCAATCCAGTCTTGCAGGCGGCAGCTGGGACACAGGCCGCTATTCGCCGGGCGCTCCGGTATGGCAACTATCCGACGCGGCGAGGGAACGATGGAAGCCCGTCAGGGGCGAGACGCCGCAGGCGGCTCGATGCGAAGTACGATAGCGCGACCGGCCATGCTTCTTGGCCGGGGACGTTCAGAAATTAATTATGACACAAAGGCATATCACATTTTCAACTTGCCATGCTCACGAAACCAAGCCTCGACAACCTACATCGCTATGCGACGGCGTGAACCTCATCCTGACGCCACAGGCTGCAATCCAGCACCAGGGCTTTATGTAAGCGAACCCGATTCACGTCTCAGCTCGGGCATAGGCCGGCCGCAATCAGTATGAATGCAGCAATGCAGGATTAACGATATGCTGGTATTATTGATACTTGGAGGAGGCTATGCCGGATTTAGCAAACGAAATCATTGAAAACCTGACCGCTCGTACCAGTCGGTTTCTGACTGCAACTGGTGGATATGAGCATCTTGATTTTCTTGCTGCAGGTGGGTCGGCTGCGGTCTACCGGGTGGTCCGCAATGGCAAGTTGACTGCGCTTAAGGCATTCAATCCAGATTTTTTCGCAGGCACTGGTGGCGATGCCGAAAGACATCGCCTGGATGTTCAGAAACGCTTGATTGGCCATGGCTGCGCGTCGCTGATACAGACATTCCAAGTCACGGAGGCCGAGGGCACTGCCTTTGTCGAAATGGAATACACCGAATGGCCGCAGCTTACGAAAAAGCTCGCCGAAGTACCCGACGATGCAATCGTTCCGCTCATCTCTCAACTGGTCGATGCGGTTCGCTTCCTCGACTCGTTAAATATCGTTCACCGCGATATCAAGCCCGAAAACATCCATGTTTCGCCGGACTTCAAGTACCTGAAACTCCTTGACCTGGGCGTTGTGCGTGAATTCGATACCCCAGACGCCAGCGTCACTGACCACAACAGCCAGCGCCTCTTTCTGGCCACCGCGCAGTACAGCTCACCCGAGTATCTGTTCCGCCTCGACGAGCCGACAGCCAAACTCTGGCGAGGCCTGAACATCTACCAGGTCGGCGCCGTACTGCACGACTTGATCAAGAAAGAGCCACTGTTCAAGCACGAAATGTCGCTTGGTAACCGATGGCTGGTTGCCAGGGCGGTACTCACCAAGCAGCCCACGTTTTCCGATTCCGTCCCTAACCGCCTGCTGGCACTGAAAGCGCTCGCCTCTCGCTGCCTGACCAAGGATCTGGACACCAGACTCCAAGTGGTGGGGTGGGAAGACTTCCTGCTGGAAGGTACCAATGATCCCGTCGGCGCGCTGCGCAGTCGGCTCGCCAAGGGCTCAATTTCCGCGCGGCGCATTGCGGGCGAACCCTCCGCAGCGCGGCTCGACTTCGAGCGTACGGAATTCATGAAACGTTTTTCCGACCGCATTCGCGGAGAACTTATCCACATCTGCCGCACGCAACTGCCCCTGACCATGAAACTCCCGGCACCGGGCGAGTCAATGGAGATCAGGTACGAATTTGATACGAGCAAACAGTTATTCATCAGTTGCCACTTGGGATTAGATTGGCAGGACGGCCTGTACGAACGCAGCGTCAATTTGCGCGTCGGTGCGCAGATCGCCAATGTCGGCAGCGGCGAAACCATGCCATCCGTTGCTTATCGACCTGTGGGGGTGGCCGTGATCCAGGAAGCCGAAGACGAAGCCGTCACCCTAGTCACCCACCAGTTGGCCAGCTTGATCGAACGCGCGCTGGATCGGATCGAAGGCGAGCAAGACACGGCCAACCTACATGGATTTAACCTTCAAGAGTCGCAGGACACCGAATCGCAACAGCAAGGGGCACCCCAATGATGAAAAAAGCTGGTGGCGACACTCGATTCAACCATAAATGTTTTGAAGACCAATATGACCGCGCTGTTTAAGTTCACT
>JAKASH010000438.1 GCA_021828225.1 Acidobacteriota bacterium
TCTACTTAATGTCAAAGCGAACGAAAGCAGCACGATATTATGAAATCGTACTCGACTGTTGTGCATGTTAGAAACCCTCCGCAAGAAGATGCTCTCCACTACCGATCAATACCAGTCCCTCAAACTCAAGAGTCGCTAGCTTCCCTGCATAGTAAACTCTGCCTGGAACAAGACTTTTCGCTGGAATAATCCCCAGACCTGAACTGTTGTGCCACATGAACTATTCTACTCCAGCTCATTCCAAAAACAATCCCGCTTGGAGCAGGACGTTATCGTTAGAGATACTAGCAAATAAGTACACCAAGAATCAATCTCTCTTATGCTGCCAAAACGGCGGCAAAAGATCCTTTCCCCGATGCGACGGCCCCGCCGGGGCCAAGGGAGCCTCAGGCCCAAGCATTCGGCGTGGGCTCAAGAATTGCGCAAGAAGCGCTTCGCCCGCTAGTGTAGTGTCCTGTAATTGAGTGGACAATGTAGCGCCGCCGTCCCGGCGGCATTTGCCGGCAGGATGCCGGCGTTACGGACGTGCCGATTGTCCAGTTATTTCGCGGACACTACACTAGAGCCGCCCCACCGATTATCGGCCCGTCGTCATACTGACCGTCAGAGAGCTTTACCTCACGGCGCCTGGCCGGTGTTGCAGGCTATCTGTGGCGGCAACCGTTTGATTCGGAACGGAGTTTACGGCGGACACTCCAGTTCCCTGGTATTTCGGCGCGCTCACGTATCCGTGCATATGATTCTTGCTAATCTCGTTGATGACAAGCTCCAACGGCTGCCCGTTTTCGTCCATATAAAACATCACCGGCTCGTAGATGTTCACGTGTTTTTTCGTCAACTCTTTATCGTCCACAAGCAGGTGGAGGTTGCAAAACTGATGCTTGGCGTTCGTCTTTCGCAACGAAACAGCGATAGGCCCCACGCGCTCGAACCGCTTCGTCTTGTAAAGGTCAAACTCGTAGTAATTCCGTTCGCCCTTTTGCTCAAGCTCGACGAGTTCGCTGTGAGTTTTTGCAATAGACCCGTTCAGTTCGTTCCGAGTAGAAGACAGATTGTTCTGGAACTCGGTTCGTGCCGACTGGACTTGCTGCTGGGTCGAATCGATGGCTTTCTGATGCTCGGCCAGTTCCGCCTCCACTTGCTTCCATCGCGGGTCGTCTTTCTTGACAACTCGATGAGGGCTTCGATACCGCGCGTGGTAGGCCGGAGCCGGATGGCGCGCGGCCAACTCGGCTTTCTCTCTTGCCGCCTCTGAGGTTTTCATGGCGTCCATCTCTGACCCAAGGGCTTGCAGTTGCCCCCGGGTCTCGGTCAGCGATGCCGTCAATTCCTGGTTTCGAGCAGACAGTTGGCTGGCAATCTTGTGCTGATCTACTATGAATCCCACGGCCACTGCTGCCAGGCATAACGCCACTATCGCGGCAACCCACAGCGGGTGTGCCGACCGTACAGGGCCGCTCAGGCTGTTCTCACGCCCGTTTTCGTGTTCATGTTCATTTTCATTCATTTGGGATCTCACAATCTCAAAGTCGCTCTTGGATATCTATGATAGGAGCGCTGCGCTAACGTATAGCAAGCAACGTACCAGATGGATTATTTAAGTAACTTCCGTGAATTCAATTGCTTACGAGCAGCATCTGAGACGCAGGCCGGAAATCGGCAAGAACAGATTCTCGGAGAGTGTAAAAAATTCCACACTGAAGCGCCTGAAATTCCGACAATCCTCCAGCTTCCCAGATCCTTCCTGATCATTTATATTCTGGCTGGAGAGACTTCCTTAGGCGAGTTCTGAAGGAAAATGGACCTTGACCCATCGGCCTTTGCGCACGGCTTGGTAGATGGCTTCCATGACGGCCACGTCGCGCAATCCGTCGTGGCCATTGGGCCCCGGTTCCCGGCGGAGCCTTATGCTATCCGCGAAAGCATCCAGTTCCAATGCGAATTCGTCGATAATTTTGAATCGCTTTTCGAACCAGCGGCCATCAATCTTTCCAAACAGCCGCCGCTCCTCATTGTAGGCAAACGCGGGATCAAGCGCTGCCCAGCCCTTTTCACCGAACACCTTAAGGAAGTTGGCTTGCGCAGCGCTGTAGCTTGAGCTGCCTTGCACCAAGAGGGCTCCGGGAAATTTAAGTTGAAAACAGATGCTTTCCTCCACCTGGCCATAGCGGCCCGGGTCTGTTGACCAGGCATAGCCGTTCGCTTCCTGCGGTTCCAGGCCGGTCAGCCACCGGACCGTGTTGACGCAATAGACGCCAAGATCCACAAGCGATCCTCCACCCGCTGCATCAAGGTCAAAATGCCAGGCAGGAGCCTTTTTGGAGGGAGGGATGTAAATAGTGAATGCCGTGTGGATAATTTTCAGCTTGCCGAGCTTGCCATCGTCAAGAAGCTTTTTCAGCGCGAGGCTTGCAGGCTCAAAATACTTGCGGTAAGCAATCATGAGCCGAACCTTGTTCTTGCGGCAGGCCCGGTTCATGGCCAAACACTGCTCCACGGTGGCGCCCATGGGCTTCTCGCACAGCACGTGCCGGCCTGCCTCAGCAGCTCGCACTGCATACTCCTGATGGGTGCCATTGGAAGTGGCGATAAAAACGGCCTTGACTTCGGGGTTCATAAGGCACTGAGCGTAATCATCGTAGGTGTACCAGGCGTCCGCGCCAAACTCTGCTCCCAGGCGCTTTGCTTTCCGCCGGTCCCCGCTCACGACCGCCACGAGCTTCGCCTTCTTGCTGTGGCGGAAAGCCGGAAGAACAGCCCGCTGGGAGATCCGCCCAAGACCCACGACGGCGTAGCCAAGCCGCTTGCTCTCTGCCATTTAGAGCCCCCTAAGAAATATTTGATTGAGCCTAATGAAGAGCCGTTTAACGGACTATTATCCCCCCAGTCGGCGCGGAAGAGGAAGGAAAATTTCGCACAAGGATCCCCCTCTGAATGGAATATGAGATTCTGCCGATAGATAAAATCAACGAGCTTTCGGGCTTCGTATTGCGCTTGACTTTTGTGTTGGAAGGCGTAGATTAATAACCGGAAGCACAGAGTTAAGTTTTCAAACCACCGGTTCGGAGCTCCGGATCGACCGACACCACAAAATGATCACGCTGTGTGCTCACGTGGAACCGAACCCGAGTACCAGAGTAGAACTCTCGCGGGTATGACCTCTTCGCCCAGTTTACCCGGCGAAACGAGGAGGGTCCGATGTTTCAGATGATCAATGACGAGAAACCCACCGCGGAAGACCGGAAGATAGTATGGCTCAAGGTCGGGATGTTCATTGTGTTTCTTGCCGCATTGGGTGGAGTTGTCTACTTCTTCGCTTTCGTGCCGTGGGGAAAGTAATCAGGTGTTGGTCAGAGGAAAATTTCCACGAATGAGGTGAAGTGCGCCCTCTTTCGTCTGGATCTTACCCTCAAGTTGCGCATCTTCGACAGCCTGCAGAATCTTTTTGAATTCCGGACCCGGGGGATAACCCGCGCGGATAAGGTCGTGTCCGCTGAGGAGGCGCGGAGGCTTGATCTCTTCGGGCGGAATTTCCTCCAGCATCTTTTTCGCCAAGTGGTAGTTATCCAGCATTCCGTGGCTTGCCAGGCAATCCAGCCGGTGCAATTCCAGATGCTCTTCAAAACCTTCCATCCGCAGAAAGCGGATCTGCGTCGAGCGGCGCATCTGCGGAAAATCCTTGAAGCGCAGGTGATGGCGAACCAGTTCCACCACCCGCTCCGTGTCGCGAGATGAAAGGCGAAGATGGCGGCAGATTTCCTCCGCCATCTTCGCGCCCACCTCGACGTGATTATCAAAGCGGATTCGCTCGCGGACGCTGAAGGTTGGCGGCTTGCCGACATCGTGGAGCAGGACGCCAAGAGCCAGCGTCGCGGTCGGCCGCTGCAATCCTTCGAGCATCATCATCGGGGGTATCCATACGTCGCCTTCCGGATGAAACTCCGGAGGCTGCTCGACGCCTTGCATCGCCTTGACCTGTGGCAACACCTCCCGAAGCAGGCCGGTGGCATCCAGCAGTTCAAATCCGAGGCGCGCACGGCCTTCGGTAAGGATTTTCACAATCTCATCCCGAATGCGCTCTGTGCTCACCAGGTGAATTTCGCC
>JAKASH010000001.1 GCA_021828225.1 Acidobacteriota bacterium
GAGCCGATCAAGGCGCTCCGCCAGCAGGCCTCGGGTAAATTTCTGAGCGCCTCGGTGCCCGGGCTTTACCGCTACGAAGAGAACACCGCCGCACCCAAACGGCGTCTGATCCGGCCCAACGAGCCGATCACCGTTTTGCCGCCGCCACGATCTGAAGTCTGAACAACTTTGACCGAACCCCCGACAGCAAACTTCATGGTTCGGTTTGATACCGGGCGCCGCCGCCTTGCGCGGGCACGGCGCATTTCTATTTCAGGAGGAATACAGTATGGCTACCCCGCAGATGATTTTCGACCTATCGGCTCCCGGTCAGGACCTGGCGGCAAAGACGGTCTTTGTCAAACTTCGCCTGGGCCTTCTGGGCAACAGCCGCAAGGTCAGTTCGGCCCAGGTCGAGGTCGATGCGGACAAAAATTCGATTCGCGTGGCGAAGACTCTTCTGGCTTCGCCCGAACTTGAGGCTATCCGGCGGCTCGACGGAGAAGTGCGGCGGTATTTGTACAGCACCTGCCTGCCGTTCGAGCCGGGCATTCACCTGCTGCCCATTGGCTTGATCGAGACGGTGGACACGAGGCTACGTGAATTCCAGGCGGACCGGCAGGATCTCGTCACAACGTTTCTCGACGCCTACCCGAGGTTATGCCAGGAGGCGGCGGGGCGGTTGCGGACGCTCTACAACCCGCTCGACTATCCGCCGGTGGAAGAGGTCCGGGCAGAGTTTACCTGTTCGTGGCAATACATCAGCTACGGTGTGCCGCATCAACTGCGGGAAGTGTCGGAGCGGATGTTTCAGGAAGAACGCGAGAAGGCCGCCGAGCGAATGTCCGAAGCCTACACGGAAGTCCAGCAAGTGCTGCGTGAGGCGATGGCCGAACTGGTAGCGCACCTGCGCGACCGCCTTACTGATCAACCGGACGGAACACCGCAGCGGCTGCGGGAATCGACGGTGCAGAAGCTCCGCGAGTTCTTGGACACGTTTGATTTCAGGAACGTCACCGATGACCAGGAACTGAAGACGCAAGTCGAACTGGCACGGGCGCTGCTCACGGGAACGACGACGGACGCAATCCGGAATACAGCCGAGCTTCGCGGCCGTGTGCGCGAGGGGATGGCGGAGATCGCCCAGCACCTCGCGACGATGGTCTCAGACCGTGTGGGGCGGAAGTTCCGGTTTGAGAAGTAATGGGTTTGGCGCGGGGCGCGGAAGTTGGCGCTTGCGCCGCGTGACGGCACAGGGTCTTTCGTCTAAGCCATGTGCCACCTATCCGCAATAACACGAAAGGAGTCGTGACAAAATCATGAGCGTCAACAAGGTCATTCTGGTTGGGCATCTCGGTAAAGACCCCGAGGTGAAGTACGGTGCGTCCGGCACTGCCGTGTGCCGGTTCTCTGTGGCCACAAACGAAACCTTCAACGACAAAGCTGGTGACCAGCAAAAGCGCACGGAATGGCATTCCGTGGTCTGCTTCGGAAAGCTGGCGGAAGTCTGCGGGGAGTATTTGACCAAATCCAAGCAGGTCTACATCGAGGGCACGATCCGCAGTCATAAGTGGGAGGATCGTGACGGCAAAGAGCACAAGGCCTATGACATCGTTGCCCATTGGATGCAGATGCTCTCGTCGGCGACAAACGGGAACGGGACGAAATCAAAGGCCGAAAGTGCCAAGCCTGCGCCGCAGGCCGGGGCTTCTCAGGCGGCAGTGCAGCCGTCGGAGGAGGATAACCCCTTCGAAGCAGACGAATCAGTTCCATTCTAAAACGGGTTTTCGGGAGCGTGTTGACTTTGGTGGTGGATTCAGCCCCCTCTCCTGGTTTGTTGCTTATTTCTGTTCCGGCCGTTCGTCGCCGTTGTCGTCTTCTCTTTTTTGCGTTTGTTTTTCTGTGGGGCAGTTGGACCGGAGTCACGCGGCGTCATGCAGGTGCAATGGCCTCTCGGACAGGGTGGACCACATCTACGGTTTGCCGACGATACAGCCAGCTGCCAGCTGTGGCAATCGAAGGAGCGCAAGGCGACACGGGAATTCCCGGGTGGGGGACAACACGCCAGAAACGTCCTGTTGTCAATCAATGCCATTGGCAACTCAGTTGACTTGGATGCATGCATAATGGAGGGCACGGTCGATTTTTACAAAGGCCTTATCGATCGCCAAGCATTGTTCGATAGCCGCGATGGCCACGCGCCACAAGCAGGTTCACCACACGGACCGCCTCCGCGCGGCTTCTCGCTCCGCCGCTCAATGCTTCCCTGATGATGATCCTCGCGTTGTCTCCCCAGCCATGAATTGCCCAACCTTCGCGGTCCTCTTCAAAGATGATCCCGAGGCAGTGCACCGCTTCGTACGGGTATGCCGGCGCCAATTCCGCAAATCGTTCGACAACTGCAAAATCTGGATGAAGATCACGGAACGTGTCAGCCACGGCGACCGCTTGGCGGACGGTCCAATCTCTGGGGAACTTGTTGCTGGAAAGCCACCACCCGAATGCGCCCAGTTCCTGACGTGCATTCGCCCCTTTAGCAAGTCCTGCTGCGAAACGTGCTTCCCAAAAGTCCATGAGCCGTTTCTGCACAACAACATCGAGCTGCGCAGTATCCTGCGTGAGTTGCCAGCCGACGTCACCGACAGTTTGAGCCCTCAGCGCCGGACTGGCCTTTGAGAAAAACAGGGCCAACAACGGATCGTCTAGCGTAATTGTCCCCGCGGCGAGGTACCGCATCAGGTGGCCGCCCAAAGCACGATCTCCCTCGTCGACGCTCGTTGCCTTCAGATCGAGAGCGTTGATTGCCCGCTCATATCGGAAACGCATAGCGGGAAGCATTTCACTGATTGGGTTGCTGAAGCGGAGATACGAATTCCATGCAAACTTATCCAGGACCTTGTGGGGCTTGCCTGGAAACAAAGCTGGCAGTTGTTGTTCGAGCCACGCACGGTCTAGCCAAGCAAGGAGACCGAATTGCATGCCAAATACTTCTCGCACCGCCGCAGAGTCATCGACGGCCGGATCGAAGTGCCTGCTCAGTAGATCGAAAACCTTCGGCAAACGGCTCGCGCTCACCTCAAAATCAGTCTTTGATAACTTTAGCCAACGGGCATAACGCATGACAGCTTCTAAACCGACAGGCCTGGCACTATTTAATGCCATCATTCCGAAATCTGCCTTCTTCCGATACTCTCTCTCGTCATCTGCAGTGGGTGATTGGGTCTGCGCTATCAGTTCCAGAGCCGGCCAGAACTCCTCGTGTCTGTCGACGGAAATGCGTTCTGGATGCAGGAACAGCTCCGTCAAAAAACGAGCCGAAGACATATACGCCCAACTCCAACCCGGGTCTTCTTCCCATTTGAAGGGTTCGCGAGCATCTGCCTTGGTGTTGGCCAGGATCCACTCGATCGCCCTGACTACCGCGAGGGCGTCAAATTCCTTCCCCTCCTTCAGAGACGAAGTAAACGCGTCCAAGATTGAGCGCAAGTAGGTTGGATGAAGTCCTCCGTCTTGGAACAAAGTGAGATGCTTGCTAAACAAAGACGGATCATCAGAAACCCATTGGCTCAAATGTGTTCCGATACCTGCTCTGCTCGGCGCCTCAGGGTGTTTCGTAGGCGGCGGGGCCCAACTCTTTAAATACGAAATCAATTCGGGCATATTCAGTTCTCGCAGAGCCTCATCCGTGATGTCGCTCACATGGCCGATTGCCCGCACTCCACCGCTAGAATATGGAGGCCGGGGCGTCCCGTACTTTGCTCTGAGCTTTTCTAGTTCCGCGGACCTCGCCTGATCGAGACTGTTTTCAAGCGCGGTGAACCACCGAAGTCTCCAATCATCACGCAGCCACCGTTCTGCCTCAGGCCTTGTGCCCTTGGCTTCCTCTTGCTCCAGGTAGGACGAGTAACGGCTCAAATCCGGTCCAGCGTCAATTATTTCGAGAACCCTGCTCTGGGTTTGCTGCGTGACTTTGCCAATCCACTGACCCAGAAGTTCATTGAACTCTGGGTTGTCCGTGGGGCTCTCATAGTGAGACACGTCAAGCAAGATTTTGTTCATGAGATCTGTCGGAACAGATTCATTCTCAGACAGTGCGTATGCTTCCAGCCGTCTGAAGATCGGCCATTTGTGTACACTCAACACACGGCGAACAATCTCAAACCCGTTCTGATGTTTACGGCTCACTAAGAGAGCGGCGTTCTGCACGTTAGTGACTAGAATGTCGAGAAGGTCCCTGTGGTTCCCGTGTGCTATGTGGGGCCTCCATATTGTAGAGAAGTCTTCGTCGTTACCGCGATCGTTGTCGTGAATCAGAATCGCTTTGTCTAGTTCGTCTGAGACTAAGGACAGGAAAGGGTCGGGGATCGAGTCAGCCAGCGGCTCAGAGACAGCACCCATCAAGCGTTCGATGTGCCAAGTATTGATTCGTCCGACGGGATCGACGCTCCAGCGATACGGTTGCCCCTCGATCAGCGTTTCAGGTTCTTCGTCCTCCTTCGCCGGCGCGTGGACACTGAGTATCTGTCCCAAGAGTGAAAGCGCCGCCTCACTCTCTCCCCCCTGCGCCAAATGCCTAATGAGATTAACACTCTTCTCCGAGTAGAGACCGAAAAGGACCGACTGCTTGGAAACCCATTCTGCTTCGGTCCTCCCAACGCCGGCAGCCAGAGGTGGCGGCAGCTTCGCAGCGATCTGAAGAAGGATTTGGTGGACGGTATGATTGTTACTTTCGAAGCACCTCACGGCCAGCGCGTCGTGCACTGCCTCGGGCGCGATCGGCGCCATGCGGTTGAGATATTCGCCCTCAGGCCAACCGGGGAAGCGCAGATAGTGTCCGTCTGAGACTGCATCAGGGGGCTGGGCGAATCTACCACGTTCTCGCAAGGGCTTGATCCAATCGGGGCTGTTGAGCTGCGAAAAGAAGTGCTCGTAGTTTCCTCCCCCTTCCGCAACCAGCGCCAAGGCGCGCTCGACGATTTGGTCAGTGACCATTCTCGGCCTCCCGAATGAGAGCATCCAGTTCGTCAAGCTGCTCGACCGATCGTGGCTGGAGCCGACGCGAGAGCGTAGTCTCGATAAGATTCATGTGGCGGAGGAACTCGTCGCGATCCACCTCGTCATAGCGATTGTGAGCGACCTCCTTGAAGTAGTCGTCAGCTCGCATCCAACCCTCGACTTCAGCCTCGAAATAATCGCTTGGCAGAGGTGGCCCAGAGCCTGAGAGCGCGCTTAGGTGTTGGGCGGTTCTGGTTGCCGCATTGGGCCGGTTCAGGTCCTGCCACTCGAAGAGCTTTGCAAGCTCGTTTAATAGGCCGCGGAGAGGACCATCGACAGCATCAAGACTTGTCATTTCTCCAAACTTCTGACTGCGCGTGACCGCCAAATACACCTGCCTCACTGGATTGAGACGGTTCTTTATGCTGTCACCCGCCACGAAGGCTTGCCCATTGGTCAGCAGCGGTGACTTTTCAATGAGTTCTCTGAAACAATGTGCTGCCAGTTCATAGCGGCAAGGATTGCTTTCATCCGCCAATACCATCAGACCACCGCGATAGATGCGGGCAAGCTTTTGGCTGCGCCGCGCGAGGCTAGTGTACAGCGCGTCTTGATCGGACCTTTTGAGCATCGGTCGACCTCGGTTTCAATCCAGCGAAGACCATATCGTACCAGTATACAGTATGCACACAGTAGTGGCCTTGAGGACGCTGCTGGAGCGGCACCGCTGCTGTTTGGGCTTGAGTTACAATTCCGCCACGCACCACGTAAGCGAATGTAATTCCTGGTCGGATGACGACGGACTCATAAGAAATCCACGTGGCTGTATAACGGCCAAACCGTAGAAGTGGCGACCTGCACTCGCTAGCCATCACTCCGTCACGCGTTGGACCGTTTGTGGATGAATCGCCGACTCGGAAGTTATGGTCCAGACGCTTCCGCTGAAAAGCGACCGGCTGGAACCAGTGTGGGTATTATCGGAAATGTTCTCCCCTGCCCGTTCTCAGGGGCGGAGCGAGTCGCAGCACAAGGCTGTTGATTCTGACCACGAAAGCGGCCGACCCGCCGTGAGAACGCCTCAGCAGCTCGCCAGATTCCGAAAACCAAACGCCCATGCGCACCCTCAAATCTGTCTTCATGTCTACGGCCTGAGATCCCCCCGCCCTTGCACCTGCCTCTTCGGAGAACCTTTTCCAAATAGTTCTGCAACGCGAGCGTCCTCCCATTGTGCGGCCTCACACCGCTGGGACCAACTCGATGGCCTCACATCGGCACCGGGCTGCTTCTATCCACGTGCGCACCTTTCAATTCTTGTTCCAAGGAGCAAATTTCTATGATCATTGGCGTTACTCACGACCCGGACGGCCGCTCCGTGCAGCGGTTGTCTGTTTCCACTAAGGTTGCCATCGGCATGCCGCCGCAGGGCGACCGCAATTACCCTTCGAAGCTTGACCACTTCGTGTTCCTGCGCAAAAGGAAGACCACGAAAGGGGTTGAGTGGGAACCCGATCCCGAATTGATGCGGCACTATGGCAGTGAGTGCCGTGCGGTCCAGATCATGCTGATTGACGACGACATCGAGACCGTCTTCCCCACGGTATACGCCTGGTGGACGGCAACCGAGCGGAAGTGCTGGGGCGACGGGACGCGCGCCACGCGCCGCACGCCGGCTCATCCGGGCGGCGAGCCGTGGGCGCCCTGCGGGGGCGGGTGCCCGGAGTTGGCTTCCGGACTGTGCAAGCCCAGTGGTGATCTGCGGTTCGTGCTCGCGGATTTTCCGCGCCTCGGGAGCGTCTGCCGCATCCACACCAGTTCCTACCGCTCGATCTGCCAAATCCACTCGGCCCTCGAAGAGATTCAGACCTTCACCGGCAGTCGCCTAGCCGGCATCACCGCTAAGCTGGTGGTGCGCCCGGAGCAGGCCACGTACTTTGACAGGAAAGAACAGCGGAAGAAAACGACCACCATCTGGGCGCTGAGCCTGGAAGTGGACGGCGATGATATTCGCAAGCTGGTCGCCAACCTGACCGGCAATGCCCGGCTGTTTGCGGAGACGCGGCGGCGGCTTGGCTGGGGTGATCGCGAGATTGAAGTGGTCGAGGATGAAGACGACCAGGCGCCGGAAATTACCGCCGAGTTTTACCCGGAGAACGGATCCGTAACGGGTGAACCGTCTAGTGCGGGCAATGCGGCATCGGAAGCGGCGGCTGCTCCTGCAGCTCGTGATACGGAGCCCAGACCCGCGTCTGCAGGGTCGAATGATCGAATGAAGCGCGCACCCAGGGCTCCCATCAGGGAACCGCAGCGAAAGACAGAGCCAGCCCAGAGCGACGGCGCGGCCGTGGATTCAAAGAAGCCGGCCACTGGAACCAACGGAAGCTCTCCGCAGCCTGCGGCAGCCGTCAATCCCAATCCCACTCCTGCCGCTAACAGCTCTCAGCCCAATCTCACGACACTGCGGGGTGTGGTCGGGCCGTTGGAGCCTGACGCCGCCGGCAATACTGTCCGGCACAACGGCAAGGGGATTGAATACGTGGTCTTCAAGATGGGCCACAACGGGACCGCTACCACGATCTACTGCAACCACCCCGAAATGATGCCGGAGATTGTCCGCCGCCAGGGACGCGAGGCAGTCGCACAGATGGAAGTGACGGGTAACGGGAGCCAGCCGTATCACATCCTGAACGCTTTTGTGGAGGGCTGACGCCGTGGACATCGATTTTCGGTTTGATCTCGCCCGGCACCTCTATCTGGTCCACGGAAGACCTGTGCCCAGCGTCACGCAGGTCCTCCATGCCGCCGACCTTTCCGCCGACTATTCGACGGTCGCTCCCGAGGTCCTGGAGCGCAAGCGGATCATCGGCGAATACGTTCACAAGGCAACGCAATATTTGGACGAGGGCTGCCTTGACTTGCGGACGGTTGACACCGAAATCCAGCCTTATCTGGCCGCGTACCAGCGGTTTGTTGACGAATCAGGCTTCCGGCCGCGGCTGATCGAGCATCGGCTCGTGGGAAATATTAACGGGATGCTTTGCGGGGGCACGGTGGACCGAGAAGGGACGATGGCCGGTAAACTCTGGATCATCGACCTGAAATGCATCGAGCGGGTCTACCCAAGCTTTGCCCTGCAGACGGCCGGATACGAGTTGCTGCTGCCGAAGCCGGTGGTTCCTCCTTTCCGATACACCCGCGCTGTGCTGCAGTTGAAGCCCAACGGGTCCTATAAGCTCACCACCTACGACGATCCAGCGGATTTCGATGTCTTCCGCGCCGCACTGGCCGTGACGATATGGAAGATGAATCACGGGATGGATATTGAAACGGGCGGCTGGTCCGAGCTTGATGAAGCAGCATAGGCAATTGCACTCTTCGCCGCAACCCATCGACGGGCCAGCCGCAAGAGAACGATTTCAGGAGGAATGTATACATGGAAACTGCCTTGACGCTTATCAACTCGCCGGAATTGACGGCCTCAGACGAAGAGAAGGCACAACTCTCGTCCTTGGTCCAAGCGAAGCTGGAGGAAACGAAGACGGTGACAGTTGTCGCCACCGACGAGCAATTTGAAGCTGCCGGGGAGCACGTGAAGGCGATCGCGCAGTTGCGGACGCAGGTTGAAGCGGCGCTGAGGCCTTATATCGATTTCTGGCATCGGGGTCACAAGACGCATACGCAACTGCTGGCCACGCTTGACGGGCCACTCGAAGCCCGCGAGCGGTCGATCAAACAGGGCTTGGCCCGGTATCAGCGCGAGAAAGAAGAAGCGCGGCGGAAGGAAGAGGAGCGGCTGCGCCAAGAGGGCGAAGAACTCCGCCGAAAACTGGAAGGGGAAGATCGCAGGCGGAGGGAAAAGGAAGCAGAAGCCGCAAAACGGAAGTTGGAGGAAGATGCTCTGACTGAGGCTGCGCAACGTGAAGCCGATGGGGATCACGAAACAGCGCAACTCATCCTGGAGCACGCGATTCAGGCAAACGGAGCCCCACCCGCACCGGCACCGCGGCCAGCCATCGTCCTCATGCCGCCAGTCGTACAAACAGAAGCGCCCAAGGTGCGCGGCGTCGGATTCCGCGAGGTCCCGAAATGGCGTATGAAGTGCGGCCACGAACGCGCCGAGGACCCGAATTGCGAGGTTTGCCGGTCCGTGCCGCGCGAGTATCTTGTGCTCGATCCCAAGCGCGTTCAGGCACGAGTCAATTCCTTCGGAACCAGCACCAACATTCCGGGTATCGAGGTTTGGATGGAATGCACGATCAGCGTGCGCCGGAAGCTCTGACGTGCGTGCTGACGGGCCGTGGCCGCGACTCCCGTCTACATCATGGTGACGCGGCTCGCGCATAAGGACACCCTGAAGCAGTTCGACTCTGTCTCGATCAAATCAATAGGAGTCAGTGTCTTGTCGCAATTCGCCCCAAAGTGGGAGTGGACATATTATCCGCTGGTCATGAAATGATGCAGGGTGCAGGCCCTGGATCAGTCTGATTCTGTAATTGCTGACAAACTGTTCAGACCAGTCATCGGTAAACGCTGGGCGACAAGGCAGGACCGATCTGCGAAATCGGAGGCACACCCTGCAAGTCTCAGAGACTTGCTTTGGCGGTGATCCCCAACCATTTGATAGGCAAGCTCCATGGTGCCGCACCACCGCCCACAGTTGCTGGGAAAAGCCGTTCTTGGCGGCGATCTTCAGGAGCTATCACTCGGGTTCAGTGGAGGGCGCAGCCGTCCCCTGACCCGGTGTTAGGCGCACCTTATTTACCGTTCCTGACTGCGCCAGCGCTTGACGATCTCATCGACGTCCAAGTCCGCGGGCCCGTCCTTCCACTTCTCGTAGAAGTCGACATCGTCACTGTTGGGGACCGGGCTAGGCCGATCGAACTGAACCCGAGTCGGTAGCGGGACCGCCTCCCCGAGCACCAGCGCCTCACCACGACCCAAGCCCGCCAGCACGCTCACCAAGTCACCCTCGCTCTCGGGCACGAGGCTCCGGACGTAGCCCTGGTCGTCGGGGTTAGTGATTCGCAGGCAGATGAACGTTCCGCATTGGGCGAGCACCGTCTCGGAGACCTCGTGGGGCCTCTGACTGACGACGGCTAGTCCGACTCCGTACTTCCGGCCTTCTTTGGCGATCCTCTCCATCGACTTTCGCGAGCCAGCGAACTGGCTTTCTGCAGCTCGGGGGATATACGCATGCGCTTCCTCGCACATAAGGAGGATCGGGAACTCCCGGTACTGCGGGTTCCAGTAGTTAAATTCGAACGCCAGACGCCCGATCTGCGCGGCGACCGTGGGGCGCACGTCGAAGGGTACCGAACTGAGGTCGATGACTGTGACCGCGGCCTTCTTGGTGCCAAGCCCCACAAAGTCTCGGAGCAGGCCCGACAGCGAAGCCGAAGTGTTGCGGATATTGGGTTTGAGCAAGAAGTCGTATCGCTCATCGTTAAGTTTGCTCTCGATGCGCATCAGGAAGCGATCAAAGTCGCCAAACATGGGTCCCTGCCTGTTACCGACCCGCTCCACGTTCTTTGCGCGAATCTTGATCAAGATTTCATCAAGAGAGAAGTAGACCGGCGTGTCCACGGTGACTCTCGTCAGGCCAAGTGGGGGAGTGGCCGTTGTGTTCTCACGTTGCCGTCCCTCAAGCAAGCAGTCCCGAAAGAACGCCGTCTGGTTTGTGGCCTCCCTCTCGCTGTGCTCTATGAGAAGGTCGCAGAGCTCCGCGTAGGTCATCAGCCAGTAAGGAATCTCCAGCTCGCGGGCATCCACGTGCCGGACGATGGCATCCCCGAATGCGTAGGAGTGCATCCCGTCGGATCTCTTCCAGCAATACTCGCCGTGTAAGTCAAGAATGATGATGTGGGCCCTTGGCATCACGGCGACGGTCTTCTGCACAATGGAAGCGACCGTCCATGACTTTCCCGACCCGGTCTGCCCCAGGATGGCAGAGTGTCGACCGAACAAGTTCGTGGGGTCCAGACAGACCTTCAGCGAGGGGTGCGATGCAAGCGTGCCCACCGCGAGGCCCTTCGACTGGAAGCGGTCGAACATCTTGGCGACGTCGGTTGAGCCGATCGCGTGGACTTCCGCCCCTGTAGTCGGGTACCGCACGACGCCGCGCTCGAACTGGCCGTCCCCGATGATCGAGCCGACGGGCGTGAGTCGGGCGATTCGTTTTGCGAAGGGCAATCTCGCGGTATCGTCGCCGGGCGTCTCGATAGTTGGCGCAGCAAGCGCTTCCTGTTCGGTCATGCGAGTCACAACAGCGATCAGGTGAATATCGTTTTGCTTGATGGCGACGTACGAGCCAAGCTGTCCGACCAAAACGTCCTCATCGCCGATAGTAACGGTCGGCGCGTGCCCCTGTTCGTCCTCGACCAAGGTCGCCATGAGGAGATTTCCTTGGACATCGACGAGGTGGCCGATCACTGTGTTGGGGTTATCGGACATCGATCAGACCTCCTTGCATATCCTCTCAAAACGCCAAAGATCGGAATGGCCGGGTCCCTCTGTCCCTTTCAGCGAGCACCGCGTCTCCGTCACCACAACCACGTTCGCCTTGGTGCTCCAACGATTCCAGGCACCGTTGGACAGCGCCTTCGTAAAGACGAGCAGGGTGAAATCCGTCCTCGCCAGTGCGGCCTCAATGACGGCGTTGACGTGTTCGTCGGAGAGGCCATAGCCGAAGCATGCCAAGCGGTTGATCGGAGTCGCGTTGAGGCCCAAGCACCCGCGGAAGGTGGACCACAGTGCTGCATACGGCGGGAGCATCGTATCGGTCGCCTTCCTCCTCTGCGGGGGCACCATTAATCGCTTTGTGCCTGTCGGCGGTACCGACCCGTATGCGCAGCGCCGCACTCCGCGTTGAGGGCATTCGTACCACCCGAGGGAGCCGTGAAGCTTCAAGACGTGAATCGGCTTAACAGTCTCGTCGAACTGGCGCCCCTTATGCGTACCGCGAATCCGCCCGACGCGCTCCTCGAACACAGCTGGATCGAAAAAGGCGTGCTCCACGCCGAGGAATCCGTCCGCTACCCGGACCTTGGCGGCCTCAGCCGCGCGTTCAACCAGCGGGTCGTAGTTTAGGTTGAACACCTTTACGCACGGGTCCGCGCGATGGGACAAGCGACGCACGAACTCAATATGCAGGTCGAGACTCGGGCTCTTGGAGAGAAATAGGTCCGCGATTGCTGCCGTGACCAGATGACGATACGGCGTGTCCATTGCCCCGCCATCGTCGAGGAGGTCGAGGGCATCCTCGATCCCCGCCGCGCCGCCGTCAAGTTTGGCCTGAATCTCGGCTCGTTTCTGCGCGTCGGGAATCCGATCTCTTATGAGATCCCAAAGCTCGGAGGCAAGTGGATATCCCGCGTTGTCCAGGTATGACGAACCAGCCCCGAGAAGGTAGCCGACGCGCTGAGCCCTCAGTTGCTCTGCGACCTTCGCCTCAAGACTGCATGTGAAGTCAGCCGCTACTGTCATGTACTTCTGCGCCTAACTCACGTTTAGGCTGACTTGGATAAAAGCGGTTCTGGCCAGCCTAAGACCAAACCGCTGGTGGCGAGCCGTGGCGGCAACTGCTTCTGCTGCGGCGATGCTGATGCCTCGATTAGACTGCCGCTTTACGAGGGTCTTAAGGTATGTCTACAGGAGGGTAAAGTCAAGCGGTGAAGAAAATTTACAGCACCTTGCCACCTCGCCGAGGTATTTGCGCGCTTTGGGTACTGGCGAATACTGCCTCTCATCGGAAATGCCGGATAGCTCCCCTGTGACGCCGTAGTGGTTACTGGTAGAGTCCGCCGCGGGTTACTGGCAATGAGCGCTCTTGCCGCGCCCAGTCAGGCGCTCAAAGCTGGCTGACAACTTCGATGGCCTTTCCCATCTGCGTATCCCGGCCTTTTATCAGGGCTTCGTAAGAGAGTTCGACCGGGTGCTCTGGCTCGACTCCCCTGCCTTCGAGAAGAGTTCCTTGCCATGTAAAGTAGCCAGCAGTAGGTAAACCCAGGACGAAGCCGTGGCCAACTTTGAATGCCCCGCCACTGAGAAGCCGGCCCGGGGTTTTCGTTCCCACGATGGTCGCAAGGTGGTTTTCCTGCGCGAAACCTGCCAGCATCTCTGCGGCGCTCGCGCTGTGCTGATTCACGAGAATTACCACCCGCCCGTGGAACGACCGAGGACCTAGCCCCTCCGTGACTACCACAATCGATTTATCAATCAGGCCGTAGCGTATGATCAAACCGAGCAAGGCAATTTTGCGAGAGGGTATCTTGCCGAACCGTGTCAACTCTTCACGGCGGTAACCTTTGGCGGCTCGCTTCTTTGTGAGACTGTATCCGACGGGACGTTTGCCCGGCGTCAGGTAGCTCATCAACCGAAGCCCACCTATTCCGCCGCCCGTGTTTCCTCGCAGATCGACAATCAGGCGGGTGTAATCCCGTAAATCCGTCACTGCGCTGTCAATGTCGTGGGCCAAGTCAATGCCGATGGCTCCCGTGAACATCGTGATCTTCATGAGGCCGATGTTCCCCGGAAGCCTCGACCAGGCAAGCGGCCGGGGCTGGTTGATGGGCCGCTTCTTGGATTTCGGCGCCGGAACGTCCACGCGCATTGGAGTTCGCTCGCCGCTTCTTCGCTGGACGATGATATTGGTCGTTTCTGCGACCCGAAAGATGGGAGCCTGCGGAGGCAGAATCGGTTCGCCGTTTAGCTCCAGCAGTACGTCTCCGGGCTCAAGACCAGCAGCGTGAGCAGCGCCGCCTTCGTGAACGTCCTGGAACATCCAGTGCTCGCTTCCATTCAATGAAACCCTCTGAAAAGTCGCGCTGATCGAAAAGCGCGCTGGAACCTTGCGGAGGCTTTTGTGAAAGAAGCCCGTGTGGCTAGTCTTGAGTTCGGCGAGGAGCTCCTGAACTTCGGTTTCATAGCGTTCAATCGTTTCAGCCTCCAGAATGCGGGCCTGACGACTTTCCACTAAGGCGGGCCAGCTTGCACCGTTGAGGGCGGGATTAAAATGTTTTCTCTCAACCAGACGGCACACTTTATCAAAAACGTTCTGACGTATGTTCAAAGGAATGGTTGTCATTTGGATAAAGTAATCGGCTCGGAGCCGTCTCCTGTGAGGGTGAAGCCGGCCCAATAGACCGGCGCGCGTTTGCCCAACTGCTTAAGCATGTCCAGCTTCGCATCGCGCAGCGCAGTCGCCTTGCCTTCACCCTGGCCGAGATGGGTATAGAAGTGCTTCATCAAGTCCGCCGTGGAATCATCGTCCACTTTCCAGAGCGCCGCCACCACGCTCTTCGCCCCGGCCATCAGAAATGCCTGGACAAGGCTGTTGTCACCCTCTTCACCCTCCGGCTTTCCTTTAGCTGTATCACAGGCAGAAAGTGTTACAAGATCTGCGCTCAGAGTCAATCGGGCAATCTCGCGCCCTTGCAGCAGCCCGTCGTCCTTGGAATGAGGATCGCGGCCGAGAACCAAGGCGGAACGCTCCGGGTAACGGGGCAAGGAGAATGCGTGAACGGCAAAGTGAATGATCTTGAAATTGCTTAGCGGCTCACGCTTGAACGCCGTTTTCGTGGCGCCTTTTCCCATCAATAGGACCGATCCAGGCTGACCCAGCGCCCGGCTCGCGTCGATAATTTCCTGTCGAGTAGCCGGCAGATTGCCGAGGTGACCGCCTGCCAAGTCGTCTAGGCCGCGCTCAATAGACGATAAGATGTGACCGGTCATCGTGCTGGCCGCCACGACCGGCGGCTGATAGGGGACATCGCCAACACCCAGAAAGGCCATTTGGGGAGCAGCATTGCGATGCAACGTTCTGAGGAAGTAAAGCGTGGTTGCCGACGGCGCGTAGAAGACAACATGCGAGCGAAGCAGATAGTCTCCGGCAGCGTTTCGAAGGGCCTCGTAAGGCAGCCTGTTCAACTCCCCATCAGGGACGATGATCAGCTGCGTGGCTCGAAAAGCTTTCGGGATGGGCCCAATAAGAATGGTGTAAAGCTTTGCCTCGATCTGCGCCGCACGCTCCTGTGTCTTCACGCTGGACAAGTAATCTTGAACCAGCGCATCAATCTGCTTTCGGCCCGCGGGAAGCGCAATGATGCGGACGTCGTTGTGCGTGACTGCGAGGCAGAAGGAATGCGGGTCCGCAAGGACATATTCCAGCAATGATTCATCGGGCTGGAGAATTTTCTGGAATTCGGGCAGCGGGATGCGATCCGTCGAGACGAGGTGCAAGGCCGGCTCGGTCGATTCCTGGCTATATGCAAGCCGTTCTTCAGCTTCGAGCAGGTTGTCGAGCAGCTTTGTTCTCCCCTGCACATCGTCGGACCGCATCAATTGCAATTGAAGCGTGGCCATCTGGCTTTCCAGAGCGCGCTCGGTGGGTGTTTCGTGTGTATTGACCGGGTGGTTGAGCAGCATGTCTGCCGACGTCCTCCCCCGCGCACGCTCGATGATAGTGAAGGCAGTTGCTGTCTCGTTCTGTCGTGCGGCCAGCGTAAAATCACCTAGATATATCGAGCTCATCGCGCTCAGCAGCGAGCTTTCGGTGTACGGTCCCGGGGAGCGGGCCAGCATGCCGTCCACCACGTCCTCCGCCTGCTCGTAGAGCGCGTGCGCCTGGGCCACATGGCCGGTCTGGGCTTTCAGCTGCGCGAGCGCCTCCAGGTTTCTTGGCAGAAAGTACTGGTCGCCCACCTTGCGGCTGGCGTCAATGCCTTGTAGCAGAGCTGCTTGCGCTTCCGGCAGCCGCCCCTCATCTCGGTAAATAGACGCAAGGTCATAGAGTGCTTCCGAGGCCATGCGGTAATAGCGCATCCCGATAGCAACTTTGCTCCCCTCTTCGATGTATGTGGCTGCACGGTCGCGGTCGCCCGTCTTGAGCGCCACCTCGCCAAGCAGCAGATCGATCTGGGCTGCATGGCCGGCATATGATTCCCTATTGGCTTCCCGCAGCGCGCTTTCAAGCAAGGTGTTGGCCTCCGCTGTCCGGTGGAGCGCCACCAGCACCTTCGCCTTGCCTTCGTATGCCATAAAGGGAAAACCTATGTCCGGTGTTGCGCGAGCCAGGCTGATGGCTTTGTTGAAGCAGCCCATCGCCTCCGCCTCCCGGTTGATTTCCCTGAGTCCGTCACCCGCAAGTTCCACGTAGCGGATTTCGCCCCCAACATCGCCCGTCGCCCGCGCCGTGAAGAACGCCTTCCCGACCATGAGCGAGGCGCGCTTGGGGTTTCCTGCCAGGAATGCCAATAAGCCAAGCTCGCCGGTCGCCCGATTCGCCCAGCCGTTTTCGCCCAACTGCAGGGCTAATGGTCGTGCTTCCTTCCAATCCTGCCGGGCGGCGGTAGTGTCGATTTCAATGTCCGTGTTTCCCTTGGAAACGAGACACCAGAGCCGAAGGCGAGGGTGCTGCTGGACGAGCGGTGTCCGAAGCTCGCCTGCGAGAAAATTCGAGATGTCAATAAACGACATCCCTTCAGCTTGCGAGCGGATGTAACCGACTTGGGCGTAGAGAGCGTCGCGGGCGTCTCCATTTTTCGTGAAGAGTTTCTGCGCCCGATGATAGAGCGGCCCGGCTTTTGGCCAGTTCAACAGCCAGGAAAGGTGATTTGCGGCGGAGAGCATTTGCTTCGGATTGTCATGATTGAGTATCGCGGCGACATCTGTTTTGGGAGAAGAGTCGAGAAAAAAGGGGCCGCGAACGAGCCAGACGAGGAACAAGATGGCCACGAAAATGAGGCCACCAAGAGTGCCGAGGACAACCCGTTTGACCGGCGCCTTCATACTCCACCACCGTGCCTGCCATCATACGGCGGGGCGAGACAGGTTTCAACGGCTCGTCACCCGCCGCCGGTCACACGCGCTGGTGGATAACCATCCGCAGGCCTCCAGGCTGTGGTGCTCAGGGGCTACGGCCAGCGGAATCAATCCATCCAATGCGGTCTGCATAGCCCGTCCGCACCTTGAACCGCTCTATTCACCATTCCGTAAGCGAGAACTCAATTCCAATCCAAGGAGGAACTATCGTGTTTAGTGAACTCATGCCCCTTCTCGCGCGACGCACCGTGTTAATCACGGTGGCGCGTGAGAATGATACCACCCTGCGCGTGAACGTTTTGCCAAAGCGCGCAAACGACAGTGAAGACATTGCCATCACGACGCCGCTCAGTTTTGCGGGCACGCCGGAGGAGCTTGACCGCGATTTCGCCCGCGAACTCGCGGCTTACGTTGACGCCCACCAGCGCCTGGGCAGCACCCTGGCCGAGGCGAAAGCGGTAATGGAAGCCGCGGCCAAGGCAGCCCAGGAAGAAGCGAAACGCAAGGCAGAAGAAAGACGCAAAAGCAAGGCGCCCAGTTCCTCATCGGCCTCAACGCCTTCCGATCAGCCGGCCGCGACTGTTCCGGCAGACTCCGCGCAGCCTAGCACCACCGGCCTGTTTGGAACCGCCGAATCTGTTCAACCCCAGCAAGGAGGTCTGCGACTGTGAAGATCACCCCTGCCGTTCGTGAATTTTCGTACATGGGATTGAAGCTCCCGGATATTAATCCGGCCCTTACACCCGAAGAAATAAAATCAGCTTATGCAACCCAATATCCCGAGCTTGCTACCGCTGCCATCAACGGCCCCGAAGCGGTGGGCGACAAACTGAAGTATGACTTCGTGCGGGCTATCGGCGCGAAAGGCTGAGGCCATGCAGAAGCCGAACAATCCATCGAATCTGACGCGGGAGGCGGTCCTTGCCGAACTTGCCGATCTGGCAGAGGGCCGCCACCCGGATTGTCAGACTGTGACGGCGAGATTTATGCGGAGCGAGGAATGGAAGCAAGCCTCCATAATTTTGCGAAGTGCGATTCAGGCGGAATCCTGCCACCGCAGACACGGCGAGATCGCGCCGCCATCCGGCTGGCTGCTGCCGGTCTGATGGGGCAACGGAGCGGCGCTATTCTACCGAGGCTCGACGGAGCGCCGGTCGAATACAGAATCAGCGGTGAGGACCCGCGAGCGGTCCTACTGGCCCAAACGCTGACCGAGTTGGGGATCGCCGATCCGCCCGACTGGGCGCACGCCGACCGCAGTCCATCAGGCTACATCCTGACAACACTCAAACGCTGGATAGCGTGTCATGATGGCGGCATCGTGCGGCAGCAGTTCACCCTTGATGCCGCCATCAGCAACACGCCGGACCCGTATACCAATGAAGGCGCCCGCCCCGAACTGCTGTATCTCATCGTGAGTCCGGATTCGGCTGGGTATGTCGTGATCGGTCCGACGCTTGAGTTGCTCGCGCCCGTCCATCCCCGGCTACCCGTCTCTTTCTATCATCTCTTCGTGGGTTCGGTGAGGCACTGGATGCGGGTCTACGATTACGACGATGCCCTGGCCCGGGTGGAAATGCTGCGGGATTGGGTCGAAGGAGAGGAAAACCCGGAACAGTATGAATTTCCCGATGTCGAGGGCTGCGTTCCGGCATATATGAAAGAGAAGCCGCTCGACGCGGAAACCGTGCGGAGGATTGCTGACGAGACCAGTGACGATACCCTTGGTCGGCTCTTAAACGCGGCGCTCGATTTAGAGAGGCTCTCGCAGAAGTTCCATCCTGCTGAGATTAGCGAGGAGACACGGGAGGCCTTTATAGATTCGAACCCGCCCTTGCCGGCGTTGCTCGTGAGCTTCAAACGCCATGATGCCATCGCGTCTTGCTTTGATGATGAGAGCCAAACCATGATGGAGGCAGGTCCTGAACCGAATTTCATTGTGGAAATTAACCTTGGCGATCACGCGAATGTCCAGCAGGCGTTTGAGACTCTGGGCGTCCTCAGTGAGACGATGGCGGCAGCGAGCCGCCTGGCAGGAATGTGTCCTGGAAACAATGAGGAAGGTTGAGAGATCCAGAAATGGAAGCACATGTCGAGATCTCCGAAAGCTGTAAGCTGCAACTTCGGCACGCCCTGTTGGTCTATGCGGATGAGCACGGCGCGTTCGCCACGTTGCACGACGTTCTGCCGCAGGCCGAGGGCGCTCCGCTGCTCGCCCCGGCTCAGCCCCTGTCGCTGGCCTTCCTTCGGCGGCTCGCGGAGAGCCTGGGCTCCCGCGTCACTCCCGAAGTTCTGCCCGCAAATGTCCTGGCGCGAACGCCGGAGATGATCGTCTGGTGGATTCGTGCATCACGGCGAATCATGTTTTTCGGCGGGACAGACGAGGAGGCAAGAAAGCTCAATGGCCGCGTGTTTCCTCATCCGCCGCTGGTGTTCAAGGTGTGTCGCGGAGAGCTCTTCGTGCGGGCACTCGGAGCAAACGCTCGCCCCGAAGCCGACACACGGCTCAAAACGGCGCCGTACTGGAACGTGGCAGGCGATAGCGGCCGCGTCTGTCTCGGAACGGCGCGTGCGCCGGACGATGCCTCGGCGAGGTCGATCCCATCTTGGGAAGCCGCCTTCCACAACAGTGAATACACGCACCCTTTGGGAGCCGTGCGGCTCACAACTCACCCGCGCGGGTTCGTCGGCCTGTGGAACAGTCTGCAGGGGAAGAAGAAGTTTCCTGTCGGTTACCTGACCGATGCCCGGCAAACCCTGCGAGAGTTCATTGTTTAGGAGCGTTAAGCTATGGAAACCCATAGAGTGCACGAAGAACTTCTGCGGCGGGAATTGCGCATCTTAGTTGTGGGCTGCGGCGGGACCGGAAGCGCTGTTGCTGGCGGTTTGCCGTATCTTCATCAGGCACTTGTCGCGTGGGGTCACCCTGGTGGATTGCAGGTAACGGTGATAGATGGCGATACGATTTCGGGCGTCAATTGTCTCCGCCAGCCGTTCGGGCCCAGCGAAATCGGGATGAGCAAGGCGATTGTCCTGGTGAACCGCATCAACCTGTTCTGGGGGCTCGACTGGCAAGCGATTCCGCAGGCGCTTACCGAACAGACGCTTGCGCCTGCATGCGCCGGTTACAGCGAGAGGCATTTACGGCCGGATATCGTTATCGGCTGCGTGGACACACGAGCCGCGCGGGCCGTGATCGCGAAGAGTGTTGCCGGTTCAAGCATCACCGGATACTGGCTGGATTTAGGCAACCACGCAACCGGCGGGCAGTTTGTGCTGGGCGAGCCTCAGAATGCGCGGAACAAACGCTCACGGTTGCGATTAAGAACCGCTGCCGAGATGTACGAAGAGGTGGTGAACCCGGATCTTGACGGTGAAAAAGAACCCAGTTGCAGCGCAATCGAGGCGTTGGATAGACAGGAGCCGTTCGTTAATTCCTGTTTGGCCCAGCACGCATTGGCGCTGCTGGCGCGGCTGTTCCGCTACGGTCAAATTTCCCATCATGGTGGCTTTGTAGACGTGGCGGGTGCGCGCGGTGCTCCCTTGCCGGTCGAACCTTTGATCTGGCGCCGAGTCAGAAAACGAGGGAAAGCAAAACCAGAGAACGGTACTTCGGTGCTAGCGGGGAAGCGGGCTCCCGCAAGTCGGCGCGAAGGTCGTAATGCGCCCGTAACGCGCGACCTTCAGATAATGCCAAAATTAGCTCTGGGTGCGGCGTAATCCCGACGGAATTACCTGCATAGATCGCTTCAAAAGCCCAGCACTGTTCGCCAATCTCCGCCACTGATTGGCTGAGGCGCATCAGGGCCGAGCTCAGCCAGGAACGGGCTAGCCTGCAGAATGGCGTTAGGTCCCGATCTCGCGGCTACGGGCATCCCCATCTGCAATGCAGCGCCGTAAGAAATCCGGACCGCGCTGCTGAGCACCAGTGTCTCTGTGCTCCTGGTTAATCCAACGAAGAATAGACGACGTTGTTCCTGCCTTTGCCGGTTCTGTTCTGCCAACGGGGCCTGAGAGTCGATGCTCGGGACAATCCCACTGACACAGCCAGCGATAACAACGAGCCGGGCCGTGAGGCCTTTGGATTTGTGTAGGCTCATGATGCGGACTGCATTCCCTTGGGTTCCCGGAAGCTCGGGCTGAGTAATGTCAGTTCTTAATTCGTTTAATAGTTCCCGTGGTGTCTGCACGTTTGGAGCAATCAGTAAGGCAATTTGCCGAATGGCTTCTGTGTCGGGATTCCCGTCTGGAAAAAGGTAATCGATGAGTGCACCAATATCCATAGTCATCATCGCTGGTAGGCCCTGCTCAAGGAGTGTATGTCTGGCAACAAGTGCATTCGTGTACGGCAACTGTAGCGTCCCAATTGCCAGCGCCTGAAGCGCTGCCCGTGGCGATAGACCAGTCTGTTCGCAATGGTTTCGCAAACGGGCATATGGCAGTCGGCGGCAGTCTTGCTGCTCTGCGCCGAGCCAATAGCGAAGTGCTGGGCGGTCCTCCGGGTCTACGAGCAGTGTCAACAGAGAGAAGCCCTCCGCCGCGGCGCGTGTTTGAAGCGCGTCCTCAAAGTAAAAACTCCGCGCAGTCCATGTGTGCTGATTCTGCTCCGCAGGCGCGTTCAACACATCTCGAATGCTGTTACCGATCAGTCTTCGGTTCGCAAGAACCAGAACCTCGCCAGCCGAAATGCTAGTATTCAGGGCCAAGTACGATTCTATGTACGCCGCTAGGGTGTCAATCTCCTCTGCGATCGAATTGTGCTGGACGATGTAGACCTCACCTTCGCTGTTCTGGGGACAGGGATTTAGGGGTTTAGGAGCAAGCCGTTGGTTATGGCCAATCAATGAGTTTGCCATCTGCACAACACGCCGTGGGCACCTGCGGCACTCGA
This sequence comes from Acidobacteriota bacterium, assembly GCA_021828225.1. The sequence continues at coordinate 21,680 of JAKASH010000001.1, forward strand.
CCAAAAGCTCATCGTGCGTGTTCGCGTGCGTTTGAGAGTAATGAACGATGCCTTCAGGATTTGCATACCTGAAGCCATAGATGGACTGGTCTTCGTCCCCTACCACAGTGACTGAAGCCTGCCTTGCTAACGCATCAATCAACGACTGATCGGCTTTGTTCAAATCCTGATATTCATCGACAACGATGTGCTCGTACCATGGTATCTCTGGGTGGTTCGGGTTTTGCACGATGAAATCCAGTGCAATCGGTACCACCTCGCCGACAAGCATCGCGTGGTGAAAGAAGAGCCAATTGCGAAGCGCGTGATCGAAGGCTTGCTCTTGGGAATCTGTCGGCCAGCCTGGCACATGGTATTGCAATTTTGCCCAGTAGGCTTCGAACGCCTCAATAAGGCGGTTGACAACTCTCTTACCTCCAAACTGATCTTGCAAATCGCAGACAAGAGTATCGCGTTCGTAGTCCATTAGCGGCCGAGCGTGGCGATCGAGCGCTTGGAAAACAGCGGTTCTGCCCAATAGGCCGAAGCTCAGCGAATGTAACGTCTTGGCTGAAACGAGATTGGCACCCGGGACCCCTAATGCTGCGAGCTTTTCGACTAAATCAGCGGCCGCCGTTCGGGTGAAACTAACTGCAAGAATTCGATTCGGCTGCACCCCCTCCTCGAGGAGGCGCGCGACGCGACGCATCAACGCAAACGTCTTTCCAGTGCCCGGGCCGGCGACAACCCGTAGCGGAGAGCCGGGATAGGCGGCAATGTCCAAGGGCGTTCCGTGCAAGCCAGCGTTCCAAGGCATGGTGAAGATAATGATACAGATGGTAGCTGGAATGCTACAGACATTTTGCCTAACGGCGTCAAACTGCCAATGGATGACTTCGCAGTTTAACTCTCGGCCTAAACGTAATCGACCGTACCACCGAGACGGGCGCGAAGATCCTTGACCCAGGCACGAGGGTTCCCACCGTGCACGATTCTGCCGAGAAAGCCAAGGCGCATCGCAACGTTCTCGCGATTCCGGCGGATGTCCTCCTTGCAGGCCCTGGTGTATAGGGCAAGAAAAGCTTCCATGCTGGCGGGCTTTGCGAAAAGGTACGTGGCATGGCCGAGTTGAGGTGTTTCAATTGCTACGCCGCCCGACGTATCGAAAATATATTCATCGCGGAAAAGAAATATCCGGCGGGCGCACTTCGCAAGTTGTTGGTAGAAGAACGGATCATAATCTGGCATCCAAGTAATCTGCGCAACATCGAAGTCGCCGGGCACGCCCAACTGCCCCAGAATTTGGTCGAGTTCTTTTTTCTCCACCGGTTCGCGCTCGATCCTGGCCCGGATTCTTTCCAGAGCTTGCGAGTACTGCCCAAATCGGTGATAGGTTTTTTGAGCTGTCTCGATCTGCTCTTGCAGGTTGTTAGGCAGATTCACCTGCAGCCGGCTCGGTAGTACGGTTTCCCATTCAACCGCCTGCCACTCGCCTGACTTCAACCGAAACTTGCCGGTATGCACGAACGTCGCATCAATTTCCACCTTCGCGCCCAGCAGGTGTTTCCATTGATTCCAGGTTTGATCCCAGACTAGATAAGCG
>JAKASH010000439.1 GCA_021828225.1 Acidobacteriota bacterium
TTTGAAATCTCAGGCCCGGGGGGGCGGTTATCAGGGGTTGGAATTGCCGCCGAAAGTTGAGCCGGGCTGGGATGACGGGCTGGGGCCCAGATGAAATCCTCCGCCGGAGTTCGGTTGCGATCCCGGCCCGGAAGAAGGCGACTGGCCGGTGGGGACAACGGCTGCTCCACCCATGTTCGGGGCGCCCGGAGCGCCCGGGACACCCAGGAACTCCCATTCGTCATACTGTGTCCGATTGTCGAAAACGCCGATCGATTGCTGGTGGCTGGTGCTTGCGACGCCGACGATGTAAACACCGACCAGCTTGTTGCCGCCAAAGAAATTGGATGAGTTATTTTCCTGCCGGTTCTGTCCGGAATTCTGTCCCAGGCCCGACAGGGAAAAGCTTCCCATACCAAGCCCGCCCGGCTGCGAATTGGCTTGCGAAGTTTGTCCGCTTGTTTGAGGATTCGAGGTTTGGGACGCTCCAGAGTTGTTGGCGCCACCCAGGACGTTTTTCTGTTTGCCGGGCGGGCCAAGAATCTTGGAGTCAAGGATGATTCCGTTCGCGGTAGCGTGGATGAACCTCCACTTTCCATCCTTGGCCATCGGATCACGATAGGCTTGCCGCAGGAAGCTCATGTTATTTGTGTGAAGGAGTTCTTTCACCGAGGTCGGGTAGCGGTTGAATTGCGTATGAAACAACTCAATGGCGCGCGCGTACTGTTCGCCGCGGAAGATGAGTTCCTTTTCCTTCTCCCGCTGTCCTTCCACATAAATGCTGGGCACTGCGGCAGCCAGGGAGATGAGGAGAAGCGTCGCCACCATCATCATGATGAGCAGGATGTAGCCTTCTTCGGCGCGCGGACTTCTGGAGCGGCCGCCGGAAGGGTTACTGCACCTGGGGAATGGGTAACTGGGCTGTTTCACCTGAAGCTCCGTCTTTGACCTCAACCATCGCGGGCGTAATTCTGACAACCTTGTATCGATTTGAAATGACCTCGCCATCGTGAACGATATAGACCTGGTCCGAATCCGCGAGAAATGCTTCCGGCCCGGAACCGGTCCTCTCCGAGTAACCGATGGCCTGAAAGGGAATACTGGGGGGCGGCGGAGCCGCGTTGATTGCGGCGGCCCTGGCCGCCTGCGCCGCCTGCTGAGCCGGGGTGGGCGGCGGGACGCCAAAATCAAAAGGATCGCGGCTGATATCGGGAAGCGGCGTGGGCGCGACTTCCTTTAAAGACTGCACCCGAAGCGTGGGGTCGGAATTCACCGATGCCATTCCATCCTTGTGCTGACCTCTGCCAGCCCGGACGAGATTGGGAGGCGCCGGCTGCGAGAGCGTCTCATCCGGATCGGCCCCCGGGGTTGGATTGCCCCAGATTTCTGAAGCGAGCCTGATAACCAGAAACAAGCACAGTCCTCCCAGTGCAACCGCCCCCCATTTCTCGAAATGCTTTCGCGAACTCATGGTGTGAGATAGAGAACTCCGCCAACCCGCAGAGTCACCGAACCGCTCTGTCCAGCCGCAAAGGTGAAGTTCCTGACCAGAATAAGATCCTCCGCTGTCTCCAGGGAGTGCGCAAACTTGAGCAGATCCGGGAACTGCCCTTCCACCGTAATATCAAGTCCCAACCGATCGAGCGGTTCACCTTTCTCTGAACTCAGTTTATAACTTACGCTATCAAGTTGCACGCCGGATTGCTGGGTCAGCACCCGGACAAGGTGCGCAGCATCGGAAAAGACAAGCCGCCGCGGCGGGACATGATCCTGGAGGAAAACCTTCAACTGATCGTCGGCGGCAGGCAGGGCCTTCTGGAATTTTTCAAGGCGCGCCACATTCAACTGCCCCTGTTGCAACTGCAGAGACGCCTGGTGATAGGAATTTTCACTATGGGCAATCTCCCTCTTCAGAGGCAGAACGGCCAGGAAGTAAACCGCTACGTCCAGAGCGACGGCCGCGAAAGCAGCGACTTCAAAGATCCGAATTATTTTTTTGCGGCGATTTCTTCTCATGACTGCTATTTATCGCTTGCGGGCAAATCCCCAGCCACATATCTGGCCGTACAGATTAAGGCCACTTCCTGCGGAGCGGCTCCACTCCCCCCTCGAAAACCCTGGCTCTTGATAAGGACGTCATTGAAGTCGTTCGAGCTTTCGAGATTGTCCAGAAAGGTTTCGATGGCCTCTTCGGTCTTGCCCATCACGGCGAATTGCACTTCCGGGGTTGGGCTTGAAGAGGATGCCAGGGCCAGGCCGTTGAGCCGTGCGGAAGGAGGCAACAGCTTGCTGACCTTAAACGTAAGTTCGGTCAGAGAAAACTGCTTCTGGCTGATCAGTTGATTCACGAAATCGGTTTCGCGAATCATGCGCTGGAACTCGGGACGCTCAATCTGCTGCTGGAGCTGGATTTCCCTGGCTCGCACCTTAGTGTTCTGCGCCTTGACGGCCGCGAGCGACTGCTGGATCTGGTGCGAGTGATGGAAGCCACGCAGGACCGACGCGGCAAGCCACACCAGGACAAGAAGCGAAACCCCCAGCATAGGAATGGCCCAGGCCAGGGAGTACCGCTCGCGACGATTGCGGGCGATGGCAAGATTTAAATAGACTTTCATAAGGACCTAAACCGCATTTGCCACGATTCCCAGAATCGTGGCGCCTAATTCAGTGAGAACCTGTTCTTCTTCGTCTGAGAGCTTAATTCCCGCGGCCAGGGGGTCAGGAGCCAGACGTTCGACCTCCCGCGATATGGCGCGGCCAAGCTCAGCGACCCAATCTTCCGGTACGCGGGGACGCGCGCAGAGCGAGACGCGGCCGATTTCCAGCCCCAGGTGGTCATGGGCAGCAGCAAGCGTTCGCACCGCCTCCTCGCTGACCGCTGCCAGTTGCTCCGCGGATGACTTTCCATTCATCACCTGGTTTCTCCACAGCCGGATCTGCCGGCCTCCTGCAACCACCGCAGTCAGTTGGCTTTGGGAAACGTGAAGGAGCAACTCGCCGTCCTCACTGCTCTCGCCCAGCAAGGGCAACAGGGCGGCTGTGGTGGGCAGCACAAGCGCAACTTCGCCGTTCAGAGTCTCCAGCATCGCCTCATATTCCGCCGCAACTGATTTCCGGACGGCCACAACAACCGCTTCGACGCCAGCCGGTTCCGTGGCAGCAACTTCAAAGGATAAGCGGGCGTCCTCGACGGGGAACGGAAGCAAGGGCTTCATCTTCCACCGGATCAGGGACTCCTGCTCTTTACGGTCCGCCGGCAAAGTCTCAAAATCGAGGATACTGACCCGCACAGCGGCGTCAGGCAGCAGCAGACCCAGGGGTCCTTTATCGCTGCCGAGAGCCTTGGTTACCGCAGCAATTGTCTTAGCCACTTCTTCGGGCTTCAGAATATTGGGCCGGCCAAGAAGCGGAGAAAGAGCACCGGCATCGAGTGCTCCGACAGCGACGCGAGCCACCTTGCGGGACGACCGCGCGATCCGGGCGCCCAGGACATACTCCGGCTGGATCTCAAACACGATTGCCGGCAGCGAAGGCTTGTGCCTTCTGCGGGCGTGGACCGGGGAAGCTTTCCCCACCGGATGATTGCTTCGAAAAAGCCTTTGGCGAAGCCCTGATTTATTCAACAAAGGTGACCTTATTGATTTCCTTCAATGTCGTGATTCCCTGACGAACCTTGTCGAGTGCGGCTTCGCGCAAGCTTCGCATCCCCTCCTCGTGGGCGGCCTGCCGGATTTCCGACGACGGGCGCTTGTCGAGAATCAGCTCGCGAATCCTGTCGGAGAGCGCGAGCAGTTCGCCAATGGCAGTCCGGCCATGAAACCCCGTCTGGCTGCAATGCTGGCAGCCTGATCCCTCGTAGAAAACCACTCCTTCCCATTTTGCGTGATCCAGCCCCGATTCTTCAAATAATGGCCGCGGGATATCCACCGGGCGCTTGCACTCCTCGCAAATCATGCGCACCAGGCGCTGGGCCAGAATGCAGTTGAGCGCGGAAACAAAATTGTAGGGTTCCACACCCATATTCAGGAAGCGGCCCAGAACATCGACCACGTTGTTGGCGTGAACGGTGGTAAAGACCAGGTGGCCGGTCAGAGCGGATTGGATGGCAATCTGGGCGGTT
>JAKASH010000440.1 GCA_021828225.1 Acidobacteriota bacterium
CTCGATTTCGAAGTAGCAAACGGAAAGCATCTGCAAAGTCGCTGGACGTTTCCACTATTAGCTGTCAGATTCGAAAAAGACCCACTTTCATTCTTGCAGGAACACTTTCGAGTGGGAACGAACAAATCGTTAAGAAACTCGATTGTGCAATGTGGACAGGTTCTCGGGGCCGCACCGGCAGGCAAGCGAAAGGGCCTTGGCCAGGTGATTCCTATGCGGAATTAAGAACGCGTCCGGGAACGTGAAAGATAGTTTGCGCCCTTTGTACCCTACGCAATCTTCTCTCTGGCCAACGCCAGTGGCGGCTGCATGCCGGGGGTCTGGGTCAGCAGTTCGCGGAGGCGTCGTCGTGCCTTGTGCAACTGGGATTTTGAATTGCCAACCGACCGCCCTGTTAGTTCAGCGATTTCACGGTGGTTATACCCTTCCATATCATGCATGACAATAACCCTCTTAAAGCCTGACGGAAGCTGGTCGATGGCGCCTCGCAGGAGCAATCGGCTCACCAGGATTCCTGCCTGATCCGTCTTGTCTGCGGGTTCTGTTTTCCTCATCATTTCCCCGTTCGGCCAAGTGAGTTCATCAAGGGAAACCTCCGGGTGTGATTTCTTGCGTAACTGCATCAATACGATGTTGACTCCCAGCCGGTAGAGCCAGGTTGAGAATGCTGCTTCACCTCGGAAGGTGTGAATCTTTCGGAAGGCGTGCAGGAATATCTCCTGGGTCAAGTCTTCAGCTTCCGCCTGGTTGGAGACCATTCGAATGCACAGGCTGTAAATCCGGCGGCTGTGCAGCCGGTAAAGTTCCTCCGTTGCGGCCTCATCGCCCTTTTTGGCCCTATCGACTAGTCTTGCGATTGCTTCGTTTCTCAAATTGTCCTCCTTGCTGAAATCCGTGGGTCGAATTTGTCCTGCCGGATTGTTTGCGCTGCTGCGGCAAGCGCTCATTGGTTGTGGCTGTCCATTCACGTTTTCGCGTGTGGTGACTTGATGGAAGCCAGGCGAAGGACCGCTGCAGCGGCCGTATACTGTACAGTGTTGTTATCGTCCTGCATATCCGGCTCGATGTGGGGTAGCTGAGCTGGATTCCCGCGCACGGCAATGGCCTGCAATGCGGCGGCCCGGACAATCCAGTCTTTGTCGGAGCAAGCTTGGGCAAGTGCCCGGCCGCTCCGCGGGTCGGGATCTTTCTCCAGGGCTCTTGCTGCAGCCGCCCGTAGTGGAGAGTCATCTTTCTTCGTCAGAGCCTGGATGACTTCCATGCCGTAACCGGCGTAGGGCAGAAAGCCGATGCCCTGGTCAAACGCGAACTCTGCCATCTTTGGGGGAGTATCAAACTGGTCCAATTGCTGCGAAAGCAGGGATTGACCTGACTTGCGCTTTCCTGTCAGCACGGCATAGTAGACGTCATAGCCTGCCTTCTGTTTTAGGAGCAGGAGGGAACGCGCAGCAGCCAAGGCTACTCGAAGGTCGCTGTCGGACAAAGCCTTTTTCAGATCTGGGATTGATGATGAAGAATGCATCTCCCCGAGCGCAGTAGCGGCTGCTTCCCGTACCCCCGCATCTTTGTCCTGTAGTCCACCCTCTGCCAGCCGTACCACTGCCGGACTGGCACGAAGAAGTCCCAGTGCCTGGATTGCGGCGGAGCGTTTCCCGGTATCGGAACTGTGCGCGCCCCTCCAAAGCATGTCCCAGGCGCGCTTACGGAGAAGCCGTGTTGCAGCTTTGTGTTGGATTCCGAACAGCAAGGCGGGGCCGAGAAGCATGAAGGTGGCCAACAATAGAGAGACACGCTTTTCGGTGTTTCGTCTCATTCTTGCTCCCTTATTGCGGGATTTCCCCTAGCCCTCACCTCAGCCCCAGCGACCGGGCAGCCCCCAGCGTCTGCCTGCCCTTCAACCTTAACGAACTGCCCCAGCTTCGCGTTATCCATCGACTTCGGCAACGCCGCAACACTCTATGAACCTACTTGAAGCAAAGGCGGGAGACAATTCAGCAGGAGGAAGATCTTTGTCTAGCGGAGAATGCAGAACTGCATATCATCAGAAAGGACGGGGTTCAATCTATATCGTTTGATATATATCAAAGAGGAAAAAGTGGAGAGAAATGGTAATGCAGAGGATTTAAGGTTACTTAAGACGGAATTACTTAAGTCCTACGATTCCTCGCCTGAGGGCCACGGTGGCGGCTTCAGTCCTGCTTTCCACGTCGAGTTTTTGCAGGATGTGGTTGACGTGCACCTTGACGGTGCCTTCACTGACGTTCAAAATCGCCCCGATTTCCTTATTGCTTTTTCCAGCGGTCATCAGCCGCAGAACCTCCATCTCGCGGGAGGTGAGATCTTTTCTGGCTACGCGATTCGCCAGCCGGGTCGCCACTTGCGGGGAGATCTGAGTCTTGCCTTCATGAACGGAGCGAATGCATTCCAGGAGTTCATCACGGGAAGCATCTTTCAGCAGGTAGGCCTTGGCCCCCGCGCGCAAGCCGCGATAGATGTCCTCGCTGCCATCGTAGGTTGTCAGTAAGATAATCCTGGCTTCAGGAAACTTTTCGCGGATTGTCTTCAGCGCGGTTACGCCGTCCATGTCCGGCATCCTCTGATCTAGCAAGGTCACGTCCGGATGGTGGATGAAGAACTGCTCTACGGCTTCCCTGCCATTACCGGCTTCTCCGACAAGTTGCATATCCGGACGGCGGTTTATCAGAGCTGCCAAACCTTCCCGGACCACCGGGTGGTCATCGGCAATGAGAACACGGATTGCGTTGGGCTCTTTCAATACAAAACTCCAGCAAGAGAAGATGTCACCGGGACGACGGCAACAACCCGCGTCCCGGAACCCGGTTCACTGTTCACTGTAATCCGGGCGCCGATCTGTTCGGCTCTTTCATGCAGGCTAAGGTGCCCAAACCCGCCGTCCTTACTGTCCGAGGGGACGTTGAACCCGTGGCCGTTGTCCTGCACGGATAGCTGCACCCTCCGGCGATTAAAAGCGAGTTCAATCCAAACGCGGCTGGCTTGCGCATGTCTCAGAGCATTAGTCAGAGCCTCCTGGCCGATCCGCAAAAGATGAACTTCCGTTTCGGGCGAAAGGGGGCGCACCGTTCCGCGCATTGAAAAGTCGACCTTGATCTGTTTTCCAGCCGTCATTTGATGTGCCAGATTTCTGAGGGCCGAGGCCAAGTCTCCGTCCTCCAGCGCCCGTGGACGCAGTGCCCAAACGGAGCGTCGTGCTTCGGCCAGGCTTTCTCGAGCCAAGTCTCGGGCTTTCTTAAGATGACCTCTGGCGACTTGAGGGTTTTCCGTGAGAACGTCTTCCGCCGCCTCTAACTGGACGAGGATTCCTGTAAAGCTTTGCCCCAGGGTGTCGTGCATTTCCCGAGCCACTCGATTCCTTTCCTGCAAGAGGGCGGAGTGTTGTCCCTCTTCGGCCAATCGAATCAACTGCAGCGCCAGGCTGACGTGCCGCGCCAGCGCCTGGGCCAGGATGATTTCCTCCCGGGAGAAACGGTCACGCCTCGCGTCGCGGACGGTCAGAGTACCGATAACCTTTTTACCGAAGAGCAGGGGAACACATAGGACAAGTTTCACGCGATGAGATTTCATCCATTCGCGGACCTCGGGTTCCAGTATGCGGGATGTTGCGACGTTGTTTATTACAAAGGGGCGCCGCGTAAGAGACTTCATAGCGATCATACGCTTAAAATTGGCGTTTTCGGAGGCCGAGGGGTGATCGAGTTGTTGTTCGCCCATCAGAATCTTGCCTGCGTAGGAAGTCTTGTAGAGTGTGTTGGTCTTGTTGGCAAAGTCGTGAAACCATATGGCACAAGAGTAAACGTTGAGTTCATCGGTAATTGCGATGAGAACCTCATCCAAAAACTTCCCCAAATCCGGCGCGGTGGTGAGAGCGTCCAAAGTGTGAAGCAGCACCTGGGTGTGACTGCGAACTACCCGCTCGGCCTGTTTTCGTTCGGTGATTTCACGCTGGAGTGTCTTATTCGCTGTCCGAAGCCTTTCCTCTGCCTTTTTCCGCCGGGAAATATCAACCGAATAACCGATCATTCCGACCACTGCGCTGCGGCTATCTCTTAGCAGAGAAAG
>JAKASH010000441.1 GCA_021828225.1 Acidobacteriota bacterium
CAACGCCAGCTTTATCGAGGCTCAGTCCTTCCGCCTTTGGCGCGATACGTTTCTCCGGCTGCTCGTGGAAACCCTGCTGATCGCTTTCATCTGCCTTCTGATTATCCGTTTCAGCATCTTAGAGCCTGTCACAAAGACCGCACAATGGTTGCGCGCGCTGCGAACCGGAAAGGGGCTTCGATCAACTCCTTTGCCCGCTGAAGAAATCTTTCAGCCGATCGCACGCGAAGCAACACAACTAGCAAAGTCGCTGGAGGTTGCTCGCGCAGCGGCCGAAGAAGAAGCAAGCCTGCGCGAAGCGGGCGAAGCCGTCTGGACTCCCGAGCGCCTGCGGGTGCACGTGCGAAATCGTTTTCGGGATAAGCCGATTTTTGCGGTTTCCAATCGCGAACCTTATATGCACGTTCACCGGAATGGCGGCATTGAATGCGTTGTTCCGGCCAGCGGCCTGGTGACTGCCCTCGAACCCATTCTGCGGGCATGCGACGGAACCTGGGTGGCAAACGGCGCCGGTAACGCCGACCGCGAAACGGTAGACGGCCACAGCCGCCTGCGCGTGCCTCCGGAAGACCCCCATTACACGCTGCGAAGGGTCTGGCTGACCAAAGAAGAAGAGAAGGGATTTTATCTCGGCTTTGCCAATGAAGGTCTCTGGCCGCTGTGCCATATTGCCCACACCCGCCCGACTTTCCGCGAAGCAGACTGGAAGCAATACAAGGCCGTCAATCAGAAGTTCGCAAAAGCGGTCCTGGAAGAGATGGAGGGGACGCAAGAACCCGCTGTTCTGATCCACGACTATCATTTTGCGTTACTTCCCCGGCTGGTAAAAGAGAAACGTCCAGATGCGCGCGTCGCAATTTTCTGGCATATCCCCTGGCCGAACGCGGAGGCTTTTGGGATTTGCCCCTGGCAGCGCGAATTGCTGGACGGGTTGCTGGGCGCCGATCTTGCCGGCTTCCATATTCAGAATCATTGCAATAATTTTCTTGAGACCGTTGATCGCGCGCTGGAATGCCGCATCGAATGGGACCGTTTTGCGGTTAATCGCCGCGGGCATTTCACCCTGGTGCGTCCATTTCCCGTCAGCGTTGTATTTGATACAGAGGCGGCCCGGACGCCGGCAATGGGAAGCCCGCCTGAGGCCGCAGACCTTTTCAAGGAACTCGGAGTGGAAGCGACGCTGATGGGCGTTGGCGTCGACCGGATGGACTACACCAAGGGGATCGTTGAACGTTTTCGAGGAATTGAACGGTTCCTGGAAAAGTACCCTGATTATCATCACAAGTTCAGCTTTGTTCAGATCGGGGCTCCGAGTCGCACCGATATCCAGCAGTACCGCAATCTTGTTGAGGAGATTGATCGGGAAGCCGAACGCATTAACAGCCGATTCCAGAAGGGTGCATGGGAACCGATTATCTTACTCAAGAGACATCATAGCCACCAGGAGATCATGCGCTACTACAAGGCGGCTGATCTCTGCATGGTCACTTCGCTGCACGACGGGATGAATCTGGTCGCCAAGGAATTTGTTGCGACACGCGATGACGGCCAGGGAGTGCTGATTCTGAGCCGATTTACCGGAGCCTGCCGCGAACTGCGCGATGCGCTGATCGTCAATCCTTATGACACCGAGCAACTGGCGGAAGGAATCCGCTTCGCGCTCGCGATGGACCCTGAAGAGAAAAGGCTCCGGATGCAGCGCATGCGACGCGTCGTACGCGAGCATAACATCTATCGGTGGGCCGCAAGCCTTGTCCGTGAACTTTCCGAAGTCCGGCTCGACAGACCTGAGCCGCTAAAAGTCCGATAGCGAAAGAACCATCGGTCGTTCCCAGAGGGGAAGTTCAATCCTTCCGGTTCGAGCACAAGCCGTAACCCGTCATGATGACAACGACCCGTTTTTTTTGCAGCCCTTCCGCTGATCCTCAAGCCTCAAAGAGTGCAGCCAAAGCTTCCCCTGCCCAGTCCAGCCGGAGACCGCCAAACATCCTCGAGTGTTGGCCCAAGATTGACCGGCGAGTACGATTGGCAAAACATATCGTCGTGTTCCTCGATTTCGACGGCACCCTGGTGCGGTTGCGTCGCAAACCCAAAGAGGTGTTCCTGGGAGAACCCGCGCGGCGAGTGCTGCGCAAGCTGGTCCGTCATCAGCAGGTTACGCTCTGCTTTATCAGCGGCAGGCAGCTCGGCGACCTGCGGCAGCGGGCACGGGTGGAAGGCGCTCTATATTTCGGACTGCACGGCTGGGAACGCAGCGGCGGCAACGCCTCGGCTTTGCCGAGTACGCGCCAGCTTCGAGAGGAAATGGAATGGATCCAGCGGCAAGTCTGCGATCTTTCTGGAATAAGAGTGGAAGACAAAGGAATATGCTTCGGCATCCACTACCGGACCGCAAGCAAGCCGGCGGTGGAGAAAGCCCGGGCACTTGTCAAAGAAGTTCTAAGCCGTCTTGGGCCCGATTTCAGACTAATGGCAGGAAAGAAAATCTGGGAAATTTACCCAAAGGATATGGGAAGCAAAGGAAAGGCGGCGAAGGGACTGCTTCAGCAATTCCCTGGCCGCAAGCTGGCCATCTACGCGGGCGACGATACGACCGACGAAACGGCTTTTGCGTTGCTTCAAAAGGGCGTCACAATACGGGTCGGCAAGTTTCAGGAAACCAAAGCGAAATTTTTCCTGCGAAATCCTGCTGAAGTTCTGAAGTTCCTTGGAATGCTGGAGCAGACGCTGAGACGATGAAAAGCCGAGCATTAGCGCAATGAGCCGCTATTTGACACGGTTCCTGCGCTTGATGGAAAAGACCCGATCCCAATCAATCTCCGCTGCCCGGTCGGGTTGAAACCGTGAGTTCCACCCGGTGCTTCGGCAGGATTACTTTGCTTCTCCCGCCCTCGCAGAGCGGACTGCTTCCAGGAATTTGCGAGCGTTGGCAGTAATGACTTCCGTTTTCCCTTCGCGAAGCGCCTTGCCGGACACCAGTTCTCCGCCAACCGCCACAGCCGCGGCCCCGGCCCGGATATATTCCGGCGTGGTTTCAAGATCAACGCCGCCGGTAGGAACGAAATCAATCTGCGGAAGCGGCCCACGGAGTGACTTCAGATATTGGGGCCCTCCGACAGGTGCGCACGGAAATACCTTGACCATGTCGGCGCCTGCCTGCCAGGCTGCAACAATTTCGGTGGGAGTCAACGCGCCAGGGACGCAGGCTTTGCTGTAGCGCCGCGCGGTCTCGATGACTTTAACGTCGAGGGCAGGGGTCACAATAAACTCTGCGCCCGCCAGCAAGGCTGCCCGGCAGGTTTCAGTATCCAGCACCGTGCCCGCCCCCAGCAAAACGCTGTCGCCGAACTTCTCCACCACGTGTTCCATCACGCGAAGGGCGTTTGGCACTCCCATGGTGACCTCGACAATCGAAACACCCCCGGCAACCACGGCTTCGACCGCCCGGAACGCGTCTTCCGGAGTCAAGACGCGGATGATCGGGACGACCCCAAGCTCCCGAATCCGACATAAAGCCTTTTCTCTCAACCATGACATAGTTGAATCCTCTCCTTGGTGACCACACGACACGATTGACTGTGAGCGGAGAGCCCCTGGAAGAAAAAGGTCCCGAATCAGTGATCCTCTCGCCTCACGCTCACACTGGGAATTCAGGCTTAACGAGCCACGCGCAGGCTTGCACCCTTCAGTAATTTTTCAACTTCCTCCAGCGTTGCCCAATTGAAGTCTCCCGGAATGGTCTGCTTGAGGGCGCTGAAGGCGTTACCGTAGCGCACTGCGGCTTCATATGAGTTCTTTGCCAGAAAACCGTAAATGAACCCAGCGCTGAACGAGTCGCCTCCGCCGACACGGTCCACGATCTCCAGGTCGTACTTGACATCGTCGTACAACTTGCCGTCCGCATATGCGATGGCCGACCAGGTGTTCCGCCACACCAGCGGATTCTCCCGCAGAGTAATGGCCACAGCCTTGAACTTGAACTTCTCCTGAAGCCGCTGAGCCACCTCTTTGTAGTTTCCCGCCGAAATCTCTTTGAATCCCTGATCGTCCGTGGTTCCGGAAGCTTTGATTTTGAAAACGACCCCGGT
>JAKASH010000442.1 GCA_021828225.1 Acidobacteriota bacterium
CACGTGAAATTGTGAGGACGGTCACTGCGAACCACGAAGAAACGTCTTATGTGTTGAATAGGGCGGAGGGACGCTTGTGCAAGTACAAAGCTTCAAACCGCTGCAGGGGCTCCGCATTTACAAAATCCAGAAACTAAAGGGGGATTGCCTATGATCCTTCCGGTGCAAATCACTTTTCGCAACATGGCGTCTTCCGAAGAGGTCAAAGGATGGATCCAGGAGGAAGCCGTCAAGCTGGACGAATTTTACGACAGGATTATGGCCTGCCGAGTGCTGGTAGAACTTCCCAGCCGGCGTCGAAAGTCGGGCAACCTGTATCATGTGAGGATTGACCTGACGGTGCCGGGTGGCGAAATGGTGGTGAAACGGCAGCCTAATCGTCGGTTGTTGCCGGGGCGCGTCGAGAGAGAGGCGACAAAGAGTCTGGAAGTCAGGAGGCCACATAGGGACCTTCGCCAGGCGATCAATGATGCTTTCGGCGCCACGCGACGACAGTTGCAGGATTATTCCAGACGCCAGCGCAGAGACGTGAAAATTCATGAAGCGCCGCCGCTGGCACGCGTCGCCAGGCTCTTTCCCGAGGAAGGTTACGGCTTCCTCGAGACGGCGGACGGACGTGAGGTCTATTTCCACAAGAACAGCGTTCTCAATGATGCTTTCGGCCGCCTGGCAACCGGATCACTTGTCAGCTTCACTGAGGAAAAGGGTGAAGAAGGACCTCAGGCCAGCACGGTGAGATTGGTTGGACGTAAATCGGCGGGCGAGTTGGGCCGCTCCCGAGCGGTTGCATGAAGGTCAGCGTTCCAATCATCGGGTGCTGGAGGCACCCGGGCTTCGCGCCAGAAACCACAGAGGGGAGGTTATCATGTTTCGAAATCGAACCGATGCGGGACAGAAACTTGCCTCGAAGCTTCCAGCCTACTATGGGCAGCCAGACGTCCTGGTTCTTGCGTTACCGCGCGGCGGAGTACCCGTAGGCTACGAAGTCGGCAAAGCACTGCACGCACCCGTCGATGTGTTCGTGGTGCGCAAACTCGGAGTTCCGTGGAATCCCGAATTGGCCATGGGGGCGGTGGCCACGGGTGGCGTTCGCGTCCTTGAGGCAGAAACGATCCGGGCGCTCGCGATTCCCAGCGAGGAGATCGCAAAGGTAGCGGCCGAAGAGGAACGCGAGGTCGAACGACGTGAGCGCGCCTACCGTGGAGGCCGTGCTCCACTGCAGATTGCCGGCAAGAAAGTGATTCTTGTGGACGACGGGATCGCGACGGGATCGACGATGAGAGCGGGTGTGGCCGCGCTCCGCCGCCATCAGCCGGCGCGCATTGTGATTGCTGTGCCGGTTGCGCCTCGAGCTACCTGTTCGATGCTCAGAACCGTGGCGGATGAAGTCGTGTGTCTTATTGAAGCTGAAGATTTCTTCGCGATCGGCGAGTGGTACGAAGATTTCAGCCAACTGACCGACGAGGATGTCCAGAAGCTTCTGGGGAACAATGCTGGGCTGATATCCGCGGCGTAAGTCAAGCCCGGGGCTACGTGGCCGCTGTCGACCAAGCCAGACCGGGTTGCAGCAGATTCCAGGGGCGTCACTTCAGCAGACCGCGCGTCCGGAACCAGTTGGCCAGCAGTGTGGGCCAGATGGAAAGCTCGGCATAGGTCGGTGCCAGCCCTACACCGTGATGCCCCGGCTCGAAGATGTGCATTTCCGCCGGAACGTGGTTTTTGCGCAGCGCAAGGAAAAACAGCACACTGTTCTCGCAAGGGACGGTGGTGTCGTTGTCGGTAGAGAAGAGAAAGGTGGGCGGCGTTTGAGGCGTCACCTGCAGTTGGCTTGACAGGTAGCGCTGCAGTTTAGGGTCCGGATGTTCTCCGAGCAGAGCGTGCATCGATCCTTCATGGACGTAGGGTGGAAGCATCGAAATCACTGGGTAAGCGAGCACCATGAAGTCGGGCCGGCAGCTTACCCGGTCAATCGGATCGGGAGCGAGGGGTTTGCTGTTGTCAAAATGCGTGCCCACCATGGAGGCCAGGTGGCCGCCGGCCGAGAAGCCCCAGATGCCAATACGACTGGGGTCGATGCCATATTCTTTGGCGTGGTAACGGACATACCGCATGGCGCGCTGGCCGTCCCACAACTCGACCGGATAATGATAGCGAGGACCCAATCGGTACTTGAGAACAAAAGCGGCGATCCCGATCGAGTTGAGCCATTCGGCGATGTCAGTCCCTTCTTTTTGCATGGCCAACTCGACATAACCTCCGCCCGGGCACACCACCACGCCGGTCGGGATCGCTTTGCCCGGATGAGGAAGGTAAATGGTGATGGTCGGCTGGTCTTCCAGTTTGTTGCCCAGCGCACCCGGCGCTCCATTGGGCCAGAGCAGCTCAACCTGATGGGTTGCAGCGTGAGAGACGCCGGCCGAAAGAATTATCAATAGAATGGCGGTAGCAATCTTTCTCAATTCCTAAGCCCTCCTTTTCAGGTGAGTCAAAGCAGATCGCCTTCTTAGTTTCTTGCCGCCGCTTCGACCGAAACGGTCGAAAGGGAGGCGCAAGACTCGCGCTTGATAATCTCCGTCGGAATCGTAACCTGCCGAGGGGGAAGTTCCGGCTCAGCAATCCGGCTCAGAACCAGCTCCACCAACTGGCCTCCCAGCAGCTCTGGAAACTCCCGGATGGTCGTGAGCGGAGGACTCAACAGCGAGCCATAGGTATCGTTACAGCCCACCACACTCAAATCGCGCGGAATCTGCCTTTGCGCTTCCTTTGCAGCCCTGTAAACTCCCCGTGCCGTGGGATCCGTTCCGGCGAAAATGGCGGTCACTTCTTCACCGCCCCCCAGAATCGACTTGGTGGCAAGATAGCCCACCTCCTCTTCGTCTGCGGAGTAGAACTCGCTGAGGCGCGGCCTTAGCCCGGCGTCCTTCATTGCCTGGTTGTACCCGCTATAGCATCGTGCGAACCAGGGAAGCTTTGTGTTGCCCACAAACCAGATGCTGCGGTGGTTGAGGCTTTGCAGATGCCGGGTCATCTCATACGCGCTCTGAAGGTCATTCGAGTATACGACGTCGTATTCCTTGTGCTCAGTGTCCTCCAACAGAAGGTTGTTTCCTAGTGCGGCGAACGGTATCCCGCGATGCTTCAGAGCAATCAGCAGGTTTTCTGAGTTCGTTCCGCCAAGGATAGCAGCCCGAATGATGTCGCGCCGCCGCAAAACCTGCGGAAAGCGAAGTTCCTTCCACGGAACATTGGGCTGGTAATTGAACGAGAGAAAAATCGCGTCCCACCCATGCGCCGTGCAATAGTCCTGTGCGCCTGCCAGAACGCGCGAATGAAACAGGTGCAGCATGTGACGGTTTCCCAGAACGAACGCTACGGTCCTTGAGCGTGTCGTGTCCTGCAGGTTGATTCCAATTTCGAGAGCCGCTTTCCTGACTCGCTCCTGAAGCTCCTGGCTGACTCGTGCCGATCCGTTCAGAATGCGTGAAACAGTTGCCACACTTACGTTTGCTCTGGTGGCAAGTTCCTGAACTCTGAGTTTCCCTGCCATGGTCTTTCCTTTCTCTTTTCCTTTGATTCCCCGGACCAAGACTTCACGGTTCGACAAATGATGCGGTTTTCACCTGATCGAAGGTATCAAAAATTGAGTCGATTTGCATGAATTTTCGTAACAAATGGGGGATCTGTATCCAAGTTTCAACACTTATAGGCACTGCATGCGGTCGCAGGGGATTTCCCGGGCGGTGCGAGAGTCCGTAAACTGTGCTGATTTCCAGCATGGAAACCAGATTGTGAATATTTTCGGAACTTTCTTGAAATAAGATCTTGAACATTACCGCCAAAGCTGGTAAATAGGCGATAGTGACTGCATGTTGAGGTGGGTCCGTTCCTTCAGAGTCTTCGCCTTGAAGATTCGCGAGACTGGTCTCCCTGCATCCTGCTATCCTGCCACGGGAGGCTTTCACGAAGGCGAGCCATTCAGGAATTCGGACTCCGTCAGAAAAGGATGGAGTGTCCGAAGGGGCCCTTAATGATCCCGGGTCAGTCGAAATTGCAGAAGCTTGCCGGCGCGGAGGTTGATAACGAT
>JAKASH010000443.1 GCA_021828225.1 Acidobacteriota bacterium
CACCTTGACAGCCATCATCATATTCACCGCTTGCCCGCGGCTCTGCCTGCGTTTTTGGAGATCGCGAAACAGTACGGGCTTCCTGCCCGCTCCGTGGATCGAGCGATGACCGCGACCTTGCACGCCGCGGGCGTGCCGTGCGTCGATGCCACGCTGACAGGCTGGTACGGCGGGGAGCTTTCTGTGGCGAGCCTGGTCAGGATTCTCAGGGAAGGCGTTCGAGAATACCCGGAGGCGGAAAGCTTTGAGCTTATGTGTCACCCCGGGTTTTTTGATAACGACCAGGGCCGGTTCTCCCGCTACACGGGCGACCGGGAAAGAGAGTTGGCCGCGCTCTCGGACCGCACCCTTCAGGACGAACTCGCGGCTGCCGGATTTACGTTGTCGTCTGTCCCGCTTGCCATGGCACGCGGTGCTGTGCCTGTGGCGGGGCAGGAAAACATTCGCTTGCCGGCGCCTTCGCACCCGCAGGATTAGCCGGAGCAGCCACCTTGTGAAATTTGAACGGCGGCGCAGCGTGTGTGATGGGGCGTGGCCCTTGCCTGGGGCTTCCCCATGGGGAGCCGGCTGCATTGGACCGAAAGATGGAGGAAATCTATGAGTTTAGACCTTGAAGTTGGAAAGGCGGTAGAGCCTGCCGAAGCGCTTACCGCCAGGTTCATTGAGAAGACCGCCCGCATCGGGATTATCGGGCTGGGCTACGTGGGACTGCCCCTGGCCCTCCTGTTCGCGCGCAGGGGCTTTGGGACAACGGGCTTCGATATTGATCCGGGAAAAACCGGGAAGCTGCAGCGCGGCGAAACCTATATCAAACACATTCCCGGCGTTGACATTGCCGCGCAGTTGGAGCGGAAGAAGCTGCGCGCAACAACCGACTTTTCTTTGTTGCGGGAGATGGATGCCATCATTATCTGTGTTCCGACTCCCCTTGACCAGCACCACGAGCCGGACCTTTCCTTTGTTCGTGACACGGCCGAATCGATCCGGCCCCACCTGAGGCCGGGACAGTTGGTGGTGCTGGAGAGTACCACCTATCCCGGTACCACCGAGGAAGTTGTCCTCCCCATTCTGGAGAGGTCGGGTTTGCGTTGTCCGGTCATTCCTTACGCCACGGACTCTCAAGGCATTACCAGCGTGGACCCGGAACCATCCGATTTTCTGGCCGCTTTCTCTCCAGAGCGTGAGGATCCCGGCAACCCGAATTTTCAGACTTGCCAGATTCCGAAGGTTATGGGAGGGGTGAACGGAGCCAGCGCCCGCGCGGTGCAGACGCTTTACAGCCAGGCCTTCGAGCGAACGGTTCTCGTCAGTTCCTCGCGGGCGGCTGAAATGACCAAGCTGCTGGAGAACATCTACCGCTGTGTGAACATCGCTCTGATCAACGAACTGAAGCTGCTCAGCCTGCGCATGGGGATCGATATCTGGGAGGTGATCGAAGCAGCCAGGACGAAGCCTTTCGGCTTTACGCCTTTTTATCCCGGTCCGGGCTTAGGCGGGCACTGCATCCCGATCGATCCGTTTTACCTGACCTGGAAAGCGCATGAATACGAGTTTCCCACACGCTTCATTGAACTGGCAGGCGAAATCAACTCCGCCATGCCAAGCCACGCGGTGGCGGCCCTCTCTGAAGCTTTGAATCGCCGCAAGCAGTGCCTGCAGGACGCACGAATCATGGTGCTGGGTGTGGCTTACAAAAAGGACGTCGACGACCTGCGCGAATCGCCCAGCCTGCGGATCATTAAGCTGCTCCAGGAACGCGGCGCCCTGGTGGACTACCACGATCCCTATTTTCCGCACCTGCACAAGATGCGCGAGTACGACTTCAAGCTTTCATCCGTCGAGCTGACGCCCGAGTCACTAAGCAGCTACGCCGCCATCATGATCGTGACCGATCATTCGAGCTACGACTACGAATTCATCGTCCGGCACGCGCGGCTGGTGGTTGACACCCGGAACGCCACGAGCCGGGTGAAGGAGAACCGGGCGAAGATCGTTCGCTGTTAGGCGGATAGTGCGGGGCCGGTTTGCAATCCATGCGATCTGGTCGCCGTTGGATGCAGATAAGTTGCGGAGAGTGGGTCTCAAAAGGGCCGCAGGTCGTGTCCAACTGACCCAGTGCTCAGCAGCCAGAGAAAAATCCCCACAAGAAACCAAGGCACTTAGCGCTCTGCGACTTTGGTACTCAGAGTGCTTTCTTCCAAAGTGCGGGCGACAAGCACAAAACCAAGGGAAGAGAAGAAAGGGAAATGAAGAAGATAGCGCGAGAACAGAGGGCCCTCTCTCAGTCCGCCGGTGCAGAGGAAGTTGCAGCGGTTGGCGGCATTGGTTCGATAGCGCTGCGCGCCGTCGAGGGAAGAGAGGGGAAACTGTGAAGCGAGTGATGTTTTACTGCCAGCACGTGCTCGGCATGGGGCATCTGGTTCGAAGCACGGAGATCGTCAGAGCACTTGCCAGGAATTTCTCGGTGTTGTTGGTCATCGGAGGGAAAATCACCCGGGACTTTCGCTTTCCCGCGAATATTGAGTTGCTCCAATTACCTCCGCTCCAGACTGACCCGGACTTCGCGGGCCTTCAGGTGTGTGACTCGTCGCTGGGTTTGGAGGAAACCAAAGAGCTTCGCTGCCGGCAGTTGCTCGGGGCATTCGACAAGTTCCAGCCTGACGCCCTTGTCACCGAACTCTTTCCGTTCGGGCGAAAGCAGTTTTCGTTCGAGCTGCTCCCATTGCTGGAGCGCTCCCACAACCGCGCCGCGAAGCCGCTGATCATCTCAAGTATCCGCGACATCCTGGTCACCAAGAAGGATCAGGCGAAGCACGAGCAGCGGGTGTGCCGAATCCTGAATAGTTTCTACGACCTTGTCCTCGTCCATGGCGACGCGAATTTTCAAAGGCTGGAAGAGACCTTCACGCGGGTTGCCGATTTACGGTGTGCGGTCGAGTACACGGGTTACGTCGTTCAGCCTAAGATGGCAGCGACGGCCGAAGCTCTTGAGCTCAAGCCAAGCGGCCGACCTGCGATTGTCGTGAGCAATGGGAGCGGCGGCTGCCCGGGCGGCCAACTTCTATTAGAAAGCGTCCTGCGCGCGGCGCCGCTCCTGGAAAGTAGCCTTCCGCACGAGTTTCATGTGTTCGCGGGCCCGCTCATGCCGGAGGGCATTTATGAGCGTTTGAAGGGACTGACAGAACCGCTGCGTAACGTGAACCTTTCCCGGTACACGGTAGACCTTCCAGGTTGCCTGAGGCGGGCTGAGCTGTCGATAAGCATGGCTGGATACAACACCGTAATGGACATTCTCTCCACCGGAGTCCGCGCCCTGGTCTTTCCAGAGACCGCCAACGATGACCAGGAACAGTCGCTGCGGGCCAGGAAGCTCGCAAAACTTGGAGTTCTCGGGGTTCTCGACCAGGACCATCTTATGCCTGAGGGTCTTGCCCGGAAAATTCAAGAGGGGCTGCGCGGGAAGCCTTCGCCGCTGGTCCTGAACGTGTCGGGAGCAGAAAACACCTCTCTCGTGCTTGAAAGGCATTTGGCAGCCAGGAACACCGGCATTTTGCAGAGCGAAGGTGTCCCTTCTTTCAGCGATCAGTCCTGGCGAGCGCCTCACCGGCGGGAAACCAGCGGCACGCCAGAGCGGAGTTCGATATGCGAATAATGGTCTATTCACACGACACGTTTGGCCTTGGCAACATCAGGCGGATGCTGGCCATCTGCGCGCACCTGCAGAGGTCGATCCCCGATCTCTCGATTCTCATTGTCAGCGGATCGCCGATGCTCCACAGCTTCCGGGTGATGCAGGGCATCGACTACATCAAACTGCCGTGTTTGAAGCGCAGCGAGGACGGTGACCTTGGCGTGCGCTTTTTGGATCTGAAGCTTGACGAGATTGTGCGCCTGCGCCGGGAACTGATCCTGGCGACGGTGGTGAGCTTCCAGCCGGACATCGTGCTGGTGGACAAGAAACCGGCTGGTTTGGCCGGAGAACTGGAACCGAGCCTGCGCTACATCAAGTGCAACCTGCCGCAGGCCAGAATTCTGTTGGTGCTTCGGGACATTCTCGATTCTCCCGAGAGCACCATCACG
>JAKASH010000444.1 GCA_021828225.1 Acidobacteriota bacterium
ATCTGAGCGGTCGTAATCAAGTCCTGCCGCGAGCGCCATGCGCGCCGCCCCGGCGTAATCGGCGGCGATGTGGTGCGTGTTGACCAGCATCTCGAGCCCCGCGCCGTCCGAGGTGACGTAGCCGCGGAATCCCCATTCCCCTCGCAGAAGGTGTTCCAGCAGCCAGCGATTAATGTGGCACGGGATGCCGCCGTTGATCTCGCAGTAGGCGGCCATGACGCTTCCCACCTGGGCATCCCGGACAGCCGCGCGAAAAGGAACCAGGAAGGCTTCCCGCAGGTCGCGCTCCGAATAGTTCGCCGGGGCTGTGTTACGGCCGCCGTACGGTTCGCCAAGTGCCGCAAAGTGCTTTGCGGTGGCCAGTACGTGGTGCCGGTCGATCATGAAATTTTCACCCTGCAGTCCTTTGATGGCGGCCACGCCGATGCGCGCGGACAAATAAGGATCTTCTCCATAGGTTTCCTCGGTCCGGCCCCAGCGGGGGTCGCGCGCCAGGTTAAGCACAGGCGCAAAAACTTGGTTAATGCCTGCGGAGGCTGCTTCGTCCGCCACGGCCGTGAATGCCCGCTGGATCAGCTCGGGATCCCAGGTGCTGCCGAGGGCAATGGCCTGAGGGAAGCTGGTTGCCCCCTCCGCCGTGTAGCCGTGCAGCGCCTCATCCTGGAAAATCTGCGGGATACCCAGCCGGGTCTTTTCCACTGCGTACCGTTGCAGCGCGTTCCGGTAGACGGCCTGGTCATGAGGACTCATGCGGGAATGCATGTCGTAAATCTGCCGAAAATTGCCGTGGATGCTTTCGTCCGTGAATTTGCCGGTTGGGTCGACGATGCCGTAGACCGAAGTTCTCCCTCCTCGCAATTGCTCAACCTTCTCTTCGAGCGTCATCCGGCCCAGCAAATCTGCCGTGCGCTGTTCGATGGGGAGCCTGGGATTGCGGTAGCCGGTAACTGCGCCGCCCGCCTGACCGGGCCTGTGCGTCTCCTCCTGGGACTCGGCTCCAGCATTTGTTTGCGCGAACGCCTTGCGCCCACGGTTCAACACCACGCCTGCCCCGGCCAGTATCGATGCAAATTCACGTCGCGTCATCAACGCCTCCTATCCGACTCCACAGTATCGCTTCACCAGGATACAGCGCTGGGATCATTTATCAGCGCAAATTAGTATATGATATACCACAACTCGCGGGGATTTCTTATGTCCGTTGAACCAATGTTATTTGGACAAGAAGGGTTGTGGCCCCATGCCAGCGTCGGCTTGGGAATTTTTAGATTGTTGCAGCTAAGAACTCAAAGCCAATGGTGCCGAAGAGAGGACTCGAACCTCCACGCCCTGACGGGCACTACACCCTGAATGTAGCGCGTCTGCCAATTCCGCCACTTCGGCGCAAGCTATTGCGGGAGTCGCCGCTCATCTGCGTCCTTGCGGCAAGCCAACGCTGATGCCGACGACAGGTTTCATGTTGCCATTGGCTTTAAATCGTGTCAAGAAGTACGGAAACGAGAGGCGCATCCCGCGAGCCGGCATTCGGCTTCTTGGGCTTAACGAACCGCAATCAATCGGACCAGCAGGATCACTCCGCCCAGCAGTTTTGCGCCGTCGAGGCCCGTAAACATGGCGTGCAGTTTCCAGAAGCGCTGATAGCCGGGTGGAGGAGGGTTGCGCGGCAGGAAGTCCATGCTTCGTCCCAGCGAAATGATCTGCGGCATGACTCCCAGCGTCAGGACGATCACGATAAAGAGCATGACGGCTGCGATGGCCGGGTTGAAAGCGTCCCGGGGTGTCCTCCACGCCAGCAGGATGAGGAGGATGCTACCGAGCGCCACTTGTCCCCAGCCATAGGCCCGGAAATAAGTCCGGTTGATTTCCGAGGCAAGGTAGCGCAGAACCTCGCGTGTCTTTTCCGAACTCAGACCTTGTACATCGTTGCTGAACTGAGGCGGGGGTGACTTGAGCACCTGGTCAGCCGTTCGAAAACTCCGCGTGGCCGCGAACCACATGAACAAGGTCCATCCGACCCACAGGCTGAGAACCGCAATTGCCAAGGCGTGAATTCGTGTCACCTCATTCCACTTGCTTTCCGGGGGGACAAAAGTACTGTGCGTTAAGACCTGCCCCCCAGGCCGGATGGTGGCCGGGATCAGCCCGCCCCCCCTGCGTCGTCAAGAAGCATACTACACTAGCTTGTAAGGTCAAACACCGAAGTGCAGAGTAAAATTCAATCCGGGCAGCACCATGGGGCCGGCTTTCAATCCCGCCGCGGATTCCGCCCGCACGCCGGGCGAGGACCTGCCAGCAGTCCGGAGGCTTCCTTGCCGCATTCGGAGATTGCGGATATCCTAAATTGCATCGGTGATCCGCGAGGTCTATCAGATCAGGTTGAAGCGCGTTGCGGCTTGAGGAATGATGCAATTCCGCGGCGTGGCCACTGGACGGAGGATTTGGAGCTTGGCTGAACAGGTTTCTTTGGAGCAGGGAATTCACATCGCGCAGGGCGCGGCGAAGCGCGTGCTGATCCTTCATTACCATGAGATCTGGCTGAAGGGAGGAAACAAGCGGTTCTTCCTCAGCCGGCTGGTGGCCGCGGTCAAGCGCGCGCTGGAAGACCTGTCGCCCCGCCCGCTGGAGATTGTTTTGGATCGCCTGCTGGTTGATGTGCCGGATGAAAGCCTGCTGCCCGTGATGGTGGAACGTCTGCAGAAGGTTTTCGGCCTCGCCTATATCGGCATCGCGTGCGAGGTTTCGGGAGGCTTGCCGGAGGCCTCGCGTTGCGCCTGCCAGATCATGGAGCGGATCAATCCGCGCAGCTTTGCCGTGCGCGCCAAGATTGCCGACCGCACTTTCGGAGCGGGGTCCATGGAAATCGAGCGCGAAGTCGGACGGGAGATTCTGACGGCTCTGCGGGCGAAAGGCAGCGAGGTTCGAGTCGATTTGACCGAGCCCGAAGTGACCTGCCAGGTGGAAGTGATCCCGGGCAGGGTGCTGGTCTATGCCGATCGCGCCGAGGGTCCCGGCGGCCTGCCCGCGGCAACCGGAGGGCGGCTGGTGATGCTGCTTTCCGGCGGTTTTGATTCCGGTGTGGCCGCATACAAGATGATGCGGCGCGGCGCCCATCTTGCCTTCGTCCACTTCTACGGCAGCGCCTCGCCAGCCAGCGGACCATCGAGCCCGATTGCGGAGCGCATGGTGCGGGTTCTGACGCCTTATCAATTCACCTCCCGGCTTTACGTGATTCCCTTTGACCCGGTGCAGCGGCAGATTGTGGCGGGCGCGCCCGAAAACCTACGAGTGCTCCTCTATCGCCGCATGATGGCGCGTATCGCCCGCGAGATCTGCCGGGTGGAACGCGGGCTGGGCCTGGTGACTGGCGACAGCGTTTCGCAGGTGGCTTCGCAAACGCTCCACAACCTGGCTGCGGTGGACCGGGGCATCGATCTGCCGGTCTATCGCCCGCTGGCCGGCGATGACAAAGAGGATATCCTGCGCCTGGCGCGCCGCGTTGGAACTTACGAGATCTCCTGCGAGCCGTTCGAGGATTGTTGCCCGCGCTTCATGCCGCGGTCCCCGGCCATCTTCTCGACACCCGAGCAACTGGACCGCGCCGAGCAGGGCCTCGATATCGAGGCGCTTGTGACCATGGGCCTGGAGGGCGCGCACGCCTTCGACTTCAAGTATGAGCGGGGGCAGGTTGGCGTCCAGGAGAAACTGCCGCGCCGCTTTGAAAAATTCCTCGAACGTCGCAAGAACGTTGCCGCCGGGACCGTCGAACCCCACGCTCCGTACGGTAAATCCTGAAAAGTAGCAGCTTTCTGGTCTTGTCGATTACGCCGGACACCTGGACGCCGACCGTTTCCGCCGGGAGTCCTGCGCCGGTTGGTATGGTGCCGCACCAACCCGTATGGTCTTGCTTGCGACGTAAGGTTGGCCGGCGAATCAGGAATCTCGTCCCGCCGTGCAAATCCTTATAAGTCATGAGGCTGGGGGGACGGTGCGCGGCGCTGTCTTTAACCTTTCTCGTGCTGCTGTCATTTATCAGCAATACCTCAATTCCAAGGAGGAACCTCCGAGTATGAAAAA
>JAKASH010000445.1 GCA_021828225.1 Acidobacteriota bacterium
TCCCAGCGCTAGAGCGCCCGCGGCATAAATCAGCGGGATACTCCAGAATGGCACAGCCCGTAATCGGGTTCGGCGAAGCATATCACCCCTCCCTTATCTTGCACCGCGCCTCTCAATTGGCTGAGACATGGCGATCAACCTTTGATCCGGGAGGCAGCGTGGCAGGGTGGCGGCCTGTCCATTCCGACGTAGGTATCGTTTTGTGCTCGCGCCTGGAGCATCGCAAGGCGCATTGCTAGGAGACTGCCACCTGATCCCGTGCTCTTCGAACCTGCTCGACCGCTGCCTGGCTTTTCTCGGCGTCCAACCCCCGGTCTTTGGCCAAATAGGTCGTCTGGGACGGCAAAGCTATGGAGGTCCCGGAGCCTGCGATAATGTCCATGGTACGGAGCAGCAGTTCCTCTTGCACGGCGAGAAAAGCCTCAAAATCTGTGAGCATGACGTAGGCAAAGATTTCCAGATCCAGCGACGAGCCTCCAAAGCGGATAAACCGAACGCGCGCAGTGTTCGAATCCACCTTCGGATGTTTTTGCAGGAGCGTGCGGATCTCCGCGAGAACATACCGGATCTGGTCGGCGGTGGTTTCGTACCTCAAACCGATAACGTGATGAAACCAGATCCTCTCCCTTGGTGTGTAGTTTTCTAACATCATCGCGGCAAGTTGGCCGTTCGGGACCGTCAGCACAGTACGGTCCAAGGTTCGAACACGCGTGGAGCGAAGTCCGATGTCCTCAATGGTTCCCAACGAATCACCAATCTTACAGAAGTCTCCGACTCGCACGGGTTGATCGACAACAATCATGACCGTACCGAACACGTTCTCGATTGTCTTCTGGGCAGCAAAGGCAAGCGCGATGCCGCCGAGACCCAGGCCCGTCACTACGGTCGTGGGATTGATTCCCACCGCATAGAGGATTACGGCCAGGCTTGTCACAGCCACTAGAGCTTTGATGATCCAACGGTAGAGCTGTAGGGACGCGATTCTGTGCAAAGAGTTTTTTCTCCTGAAACGCGCCGCTGCGATCTCAGCAGCCAGATCAACGGTGCGCGTGAGGAACCAGGCAAAACCCGCGATCATCACAGCGGTGGCGATGTGCCGCCAACGTTGGCGATCTACAAGCGTATTTGCGAGGGGCGCGACAGTATAGACCAGGTATCCTAGAATCAATACACGTACCGGATTGAGAAAGCCCGCCCTTAAAACAATAGGGCTCATATGGGCCAGCCGGAAAATCCCTCTGATCAACAGACTGAACAACCAGGTCAGCATCCAGACAAAAGCAAATGCAATGGAAGTGAGTAGGGGGACCGCAATCCACCGGAATACAGGAATCCCAAGAAGTTGATTCTCCAGGAGTACCTTCGGAATGTATGCATCAAACCATGGAGCCTCGAGATTATGAGCGACGGCGGGAACCCCTGCCAGTGTTTCTGCGGAGAACAACCAGTAGGGCGGACGTCTTCCAGTCGGTTGAATGCGGTCCAGGAGGATCACCAGGCTCTGATCACCGATGCGAGCCGTGCCGATCTCATTGCGGGTTACGCGCCACTTTTCAACAGGAGCGCCCTGAGGGCTCTTGCTGATCGTATTAAGGTCTAAGGCTAGTCCTCGGTCCAGGACCAGCTTGAGCTGGCGTGCCAATGTCTGCTTTTTTGCTGGCGGTTGCTTGGAGTCCAGGAATTCGGAGGCGTGCTCCCAGTCGCCTTGTTCGGCGGCTTTAAGGAAACCCACCACGGTTCCGTAAGGTGTGTCACGGCCAAGAGGGTCTTGGGGGGTTGCTTCTGCGGGTTGAGGTTGCACATTCTGGGAAACTCCAAGCCCGGACGTGATCCCTTTCGGGACCGGGATCTGACCGAACGCGGACCCGGTTGAGAGCACGCTGACTAGAACCAGCAAGCTTGCGTACCTCACCCTCATCCAACGTTCGACGAATCCTGGACAGTAGCCGGGATGCGTTTCGTTCTTCATGGCCTTAGAAGTCACGCATTCCCCTTTCCCGGACGCCATTCTCTTATGCGGGCCCAGCGCACCCGTAGATCGCTGGGCTCTGTTTCGAAACTAAAATGCATCGCCCATACCGATAGAACGAGGATGCCTGCCCATGTTCGCAGACCTTGACGTTCCGACCTGGTCTTTAGCCGGGACGAGATCATTTGGATGCCACCATGAGAGAAAAACCATAGGGCCCTGAATTTTGAAATCCTCCCTCAATTCATCGCCTGCGATGCTGGTTCACTCGCTTGTTTAGTGCATCCGGACCCAGGTACTGTCCGGGTTGTATTCGGTCATTTCATGGGCGAGAAACTCCGTTTCCTCCCCCAGATCTTTCTGGTAAATGATTCCATCCTGGTTGACGATGAAGGTCAGCACTCCGCTCGCCCGATACTTAGCCGGGTATGCCACCAAGGCAAATCCTCCGGTCATCTTCCTTTCGCTTAGCAAGCCGATATCGGATGTGTCAAAGTAGCTTTTTTCGCCGCCGGGGGCATCCTTGCCCTGTGCTGTCAAGATTCGGAAGTAATAGCCGTGAAATGGCTTGGGGTGTCGCCCCGGGCCTGAGTAGCCTTCCTGGACCGCAAGCTGCACGAGCGCATCGGCTGGACTTCTTTCTCCAAGACCTTTCACCTCCCAGTAGAGGCCGTTGTGTTTGCCAGGATCGCTCGTGAACTTCTGCGCATAAAGCCCCGCGAAGGTGTTCCGGTCGTAAAACATTCGAGCATACTGATTTTGAAGTTCTACGTACAGTCGACAGGTACTGATGGCTGATGACTCGTTGCCGTCCATGCGACGGTGAAGCAGCTCCTCTCTCCCCTCCATGGTCTCGAATTGCCAGGCGTCGCCCCGCCGGACAATCGGAACGGGAACCGGCCAGTCTTCCACTCCCAGGTGAAGGATTTGCTTGTCCTCGCCCTCCGGGACCAGACGATGCTGATCCCCGAACGCTCTTGCCAGGAGTTTCCGGCTTGCCCTGTCTGCCACTTCATCGCCCGAGGAGATCAGCAGGCGCCCGGCAGGGCCCAGAATCGCAAGCAATCGGCCAACATCGTCTGTCGCACAAGCATCGGCCAGCGCCTGGGCCGCTTCCTCGGCAGTCCCGAACGATACCTGGCCAGCGTCCTGCCGGAAGGCACTCACGCTCCAGATTGCAGACGTAATCCCCATCATCAAGCCCAGGACGATTCCCGCCGTGCGGCGGCGCCGCCAGATTGATTTCCAAGTCAGGCCGAACTTTCTGGCCATTCCAGCCTCCTCCACGCATGGAAGTTATAGTCCATCTCGCCCGGGAACTGGCCGTCAGCCACTACACTTTCACGCTATCCACGGTTCATCCTTGTAGCAACTGTCAGTTCTTACAGCGGCACGATGCTGCGGGTATGCACAGTAGAATGTTTTCCACTCGGGACTTCTCCGCTGACTAATAATGAAGAACTTACCTGCCATGAGCAAAAATTCTCCACCGCCATGCTGGAGCCTGTTTCCCGGTTTCCAATCGCTTCAATGTCTTGACGGCTTCATCCGGGGCAGAACAGGTTTGGCAATTCGCTTGCCTGTTTCGAAGTTGAGTCAGAGGCGAGAACGGCTGTTGGCAAGGGACCGCCGGGCGGTCAACTTTCTGAGGAGGTATAAAGCGATTGTACGAACCATGCTCCATGGCCAGTTTTCGAGTTCGTCCGGCCCGGGAGTTAGCTACTGCGATGCTTTGGTGCAGGTTCATTTGCCCTGACAGGACTCATGGCCCCTCCGCATTCGTAAGCTGTGTGAGACCTATCCTCCAAATGTTTGATTCGATGCTGCCGGCACCAGAGATCGCAGGTTAAGAGTGGTTTCGCGCACGCCAGTCGAGAATGCTTAACGTTATCTTCATGTTCGTAGTGGGACTTATTTGTGGCATTGGTGTTACCCAGATGCAACTCCGGCTTGAGAGGAGAAAGATCAAGTTTTACGAGTCCTATATTCATCGGCGTTTGGAAGAGACCGTGCCGTATTTCAGCGAGCACCTGAGGTCGCATTAGGCTGAACAGGGCACGGAGCACTCTCGATGGGCAGCCCTAAGGTTGTGACCTT
>JAKASH010000446.1 GCA_021828225.1 Acidobacteriota bacterium
AGCACGCGGGATGAGCACGTCCATCGGAGAGTCGAGTTGGCCTTTGGAAACGAACTCATGGGCTGCGGTTCCTTGCGACAGAACTGTATCCTGGGGCGATTCGCTCTGCGGTGCAACAGCATAAAGGTAGCCCCAGTCGATGCGGACAAAGTCGCCTGCCCGGCCGAGAATCGGCTGGGCGGATGTTCCCATCCGCAGCACGTTGAGGTTTGGGACGGTTACACTTTTCCAGGTGACGGCTTCGTCCGGCGTGTTCACTACGAGTTCCGCCGTGTTGTCATAATAAATCTCCACCTGATGCTGCTTGCCATCAAGGGAGCGGACCTGCCAGGTGAGGTAGGTAACTGGACGGCTGAGGACATTGATATGTCGCGGAAGGTCCGGAGTGAGGAAGGTGAGTCGAACATCAACGTTACCAGCCTGGAACTCGTAAATCGTCCGCGTGGGAAGCACTTGCAGGCTTAACTGGCGGGCTGGAGGTACAATTCCTGGCTGCTTCCCCATAATGCGGTAGGTTTTGCCATCCACACGAATCATGCTCTGCATCGACATGCGGGCACCGGTCCAGTGCCGCGTGGAGTCATAGGTCAGATGGTTGGCAAATGACCAGATGCTGAAGTAAGGGTCCACAGCTACCAGAGGAACAGCAGGTGGCCTGAATGGCGCTGTGGGGGGCTCACCATTCGCCGCAACGGCGGGCGCTAAAAGACAGAACAAGAACAAGGCAAGGAATCCTGGTTTCACGAGATGCGCCTTTCCAGCCTGGGAAGAGTATCCAAGAAGCCCGGGCCGTTCGATAGCAGAGTCGTAGAAGAATTGACGGAATCTTCTATTTGTACTTTCCAAATA
This sequence comes from Acidobacteriota bacterium, assembly GCA_021828225.1. The sequence goes on from JAKASH010000446.1 coordinate 850, forward strand.
AGGTGCATTTTATTACATTCATGAAAGAAAGGCGAAGCGACTCTGGCCTTTCCAAAACACTATGTCAAAAAAACATCAGGCAACGGTTCAAAAACAATTTGCAAAGACGGCCGAAGCATTCTCAAAATTCGCAGTACGTGACGCTCCCGAAATTGTGGCTGAGAAGGTCGATTTTCTAAAGCCACAGCCTGAGAGCTTAGCACTTGATGTCGCCTGTGGTCCTGGAGCGCTTGTTCTGGCGCTAGCGCCCAAAGTTCGGTTGTCGTACGGAATGGACCTGACCAGCGAAATGTTACGCCAGGCACGGGAGTTCCAGGCCGATAAGAAGATAGCCAATGCTGCTTTCAGTCGCGGCGAAGGGGAACAGATTCCTTTTCCGGACGCAACCTTCGATCTGGTCAGTTGCCAGTACGCTTTTCACCATATTCCCAAGCCGGAACTTGTTCTGCAGGAGATGGTTCGAGTAACAAAGCCGGACGGCCGCATTTTTCTTGACGATACTCTTGGACCCGAAAGCGACGAGAAGTTCGAACTCCACAACCGGATCGAAATCATTCGCGATCCGTCCCATACCCAGTCCTTGAGGCTGACCACCTTCCTGAGCCTGTTTGAAAAGTTTCGGCTGGAGATTCTCTCCCAGTCTTTCAAGCGCCGCCGGCGCTCATTTAATCAATGGATGCTGCGCGCGGGGCTGACGCCGCAAGACAAGCGTTACCAGGAAGCTCGAAAACTTCTTGAAGGCTCCATCCCGGGCGATCGGGCAGGCTTTTCACCACAGAGCCAAGGTGAGGACATCCAGATCGCGCACAACGAAGGGATTTTCGTTCTTGCCCGGCGGTCCGAGGCCTAACCTCATGGCAGACCGCGATTACGACCCACTGATATTTCTGACGCTCCCTGCCTGGAGAAACGGCCACTCGCCTTTTGCTCGCGCGCGGTAAAGGTACGCGGCGGTACCTAGCAGGAAGATCACGACGGCAAACAGCAGCGCTCCGCGCGCTGAGGTTATCAGGATGTAAAGCCAGCCCAGCAGCGAGATGAGGCCTGGTATCGGATAGAACCACATCTTAAACGGGCGCACCATGTCCGGCTGTTTGAATCGCAGGACAAAAAAGCCAACCGCCTGGGGCAAATACTGCAAGAGCACCCGCGTAGCAACCAGGCTCACAATCACTTCCGGCAAGCGCAACAGGCTGAAGGCTGCAGCCGCCACTCCGAGCGTCACCAGCGACACGCTTGGGAAGTCATACTTCGGATGCAGCCGGGCAAACACTTTGAAGAAATTCCCGTCTGCAGCGGCAGCGTAAGGAATGCGCGAGTAGCCAAGCAGAACAGAAAAAGCGGAAGCGAAGGCTATCCAGAGCATCAGCAGGGTCATCAGGTCACCCGCAAAATGACCCTGAAGTGTCTGGATATATTCAGAAGCAATAAAGTGGCTGTGTTGCGCCTCTCGCCATGGAATCACGCTCAGAATCGACGTGTTCATCAGGATATAAATGACAGCCACGATCCCGATGGAAGACAGAATGGCTAAGGGAATGTTACGGCCCGGTTCGCGAACTTCCTCTGCCAGGTAGCAGACGTTGTAATAGCCAAAATAGTCGTAAAGTGCGTAGAGCGTCGCATGGCCAAGGCCCGCCCAGAAGATCACGTTCAGGTGGAACGCATGAGGTGGAAAATCAAAAATGCGTGCGGCGCTCAGGTGAGGCAATCCGGAAAAAATCACCCAGAAGCACCCGATCAGGACCCCAGCCAGCATCACCACCGAAAGGTTTCCAACTGCGTGAATCCGCCGGTAGAGCAGCATGATGAGGACCAGGGGAACCACGGATGCCAGCATGCGCACTTCCCACGGCGTCATGCCCGGAAGGAGGTAGTGGAAATAGTTGGCAAAGCCAATGGCTCCGCTGGCCACCGAAAGCGGCGCCGAAAACATGATCTGCCAGACGACGAGGAAAGAGAGCCAGCGGCCCGCTCCGGTGGGGCCGAAGGCTTCGCGCAGATAGTGGTAACTCCCCCCGGCTTTGGGCATCGCCGCGCCGAGTTCTGCCCACACCAGGCCGTCACAAAAAGCTAACGCAGCGCCAACAAGCCATCCCAGCATCGCCTGCGGGCCGCCCATCGTCGCCAGGAAAAGCGGGATGGTGATGAACGGGCCGATCCCAACCATGTCCGTGATGCAAAGCGCTGTGCACTGCAGAAACCCAAGCTCGCGTCGCAGACCCGCTTTGTGTGCAGCTTCAGCCATGGCTTAGCTAGCAACCTTCATCAACTCAGACCGCTGTAGGCAAATATGGTTCGGCGAGCGCCTTCCACTGAATACGGGTGCTTGTTCAGGGATTTTCCAGCCTGGAGGGCGTTGCCCACTTATCCATACCTGGATCTTATCGAGCCCGCCGGCAACTCTGGCCGTGCCCCACAGGAGTGCCCCTCTCATGTTCGGTGCAGGCTACGCAGAATCTCGGACTTCGCGTGCTGGGGCGGCTTGCTGCTTTTCGCATTACAGAGCAAAAAATAAACCGCCTGGGCGGCCTCGCGGAGATGCTCCACGCAGTATGGGCAGCCACGCTCAATGTGCTCCTTGACTTCCGCTGCTTCCTTCGCTTGCAGCAAGCCGAGCAGGAAAAGCTCGTAAACGTCATCTAGATATCGGCAGTCCATGTCCCCAGAACGGCGCGCAGGCGGTGCCGCAAAAACCGCAGCCCGGCGCGCAACTCGTGTTCAATCCGGCCCGGAGGTTGCTCAAGCTGCCGGGCAATTTCCGTTTCAGTAAAACCTTTGAAAATGGCAAGGTCCAGCAATCGGCTTTGAGGTTTCGGCAAGCGGCGGACCAATTTCTCAAGCAGGTGGCGCCGCTTTTCGATTAGTGCAATTTCAGCGGGCCGGGGCATCCAGGAACTCGACTTCAACAGCGACTGGAGACGCGAGGAGGCTGCTGCTCGAATCCCATTTTTGCCGCGCTGCCAATCGACGGCCTTTGCCCGGGCTTCCAGCGTAAGCCATACCATGACGCTGCCGCCGCTTGCTTCGATTTGCCGGGCGTCTCGCGATAGCCTGACAAAAACCTCTTTCAGAATATTAACAGCCGCATCGTGATCAGAAACGATTTCAGAGATCAGCCCGAAGAGGTTCGGCGCCGTAAGGTCATAGAGTTGGCCCAGCATCGACTCGTTGTGCCGCGCGATGCCCGACAAAAGCTGTTCGACTGTGG
>JAKASH010000447.1 GCA_021828225.1 Acidobacteriota bacterium
GGGTGGCCCAGAAAAATTGGCAACTCTTTCCCAACATAGTAGCCTACCAGTCTGTGGTGCAAGTATGCGAACCGCGCAACCGCGCAGGTCTGATTGTTGTGCTAGAGCTGCGAGGTATTACAATGCGCGGCATCGCACTGGGGAAACGAAAATGCGAGCGGCAAGAAACCCTCTGCATCCGACCGGTCAGGTTGCGAAGTCTCCGTCTCATCTTTTTACCAACGTCTGGACGCCATATTGGTCGAGCAGGTGTTTGATGACTTTGTGGAGAAGGTTTGTGCGAAGTTTTATGCACCCTGGATGGGGCGTCCGGGTCTAGATTCGGAACGCGGCATTGCTGGGCGCACGGACGCTTCGCTGGCTTTACGCGACTTTCTGGGACTGAGTGTGCTGCAGAAGTACATAGATAAGGAGGTCAGCATGACTAAATTAACAGTGGACGAACTGTGTAATCGATAAGGGAGGGCCCCTGGGGTCGGCCTTCAGGAGCAGATCTCAAACCACCTCCAAGCTGCTGCGGTCAAGAGTCGTAGTGGTGCGCGTTGGGGGAAAAGCGCGAGGAAACTCGTGCAGGTGGGCATCCGAGAGACGAACGAAAGTGAACCTTTCGAAGAGGCGTCGTTTAGAAATCAAGTGTCGTCGAAACCATGTGCGTCAATCTCGCCTGGGATGAACCTGCTGGGTGCCTGATGACTGAGTAGGTGGCGATCGGCGTAGGAGTGCATCAGGATCGCCCGGCTGGGTTTCTCGTCACGCCCCGCGCGCCCGATCTCCTGGTAGTACGCTTCCAGGCTGCCTGGCAGAGCCGTGTGGATTACGGTACGGATATCTGCCTTGTCGATTCCCATGCCAAAGGCGATGGTCGCCACCATGACCTCGATCCGGCCCTCCTGGAACTTCGCCTGAACCCGGTGCCGCAGGTGGGCATCGAGGCCAGCGTGGTAGGCCGCGGCGGGAAAGAAGACGCCGAGTTCGACGGCTAGACTTTCAGCCTGCTTGCGCGTGGGCGTATAGACGATTGCCGGTCTTCGCTCCTTATCCTGCAACAGTTGTGCGGCAAGCTCGGGCCGCTGGGAAGGCGCAATCTCGACCACCTCAATCGCGATATTGGCGCGCCGGAAACCGTGGACCAGGCGAGCCGGTCGCACCAGGCCCAGTTGCTCGGTGATGTCATCCTGAACGATGGGAGTGGCCGTAGCGGTCAATGCCACCACCGGCGCGGGGCGCAGGCGCGGCAGGTGCTGCCCCAGCATGCGGTAATCCGGCCTGAAATCGTGTCCCCATTGCGAAATGCAGTGCGCCTCATCCACGGCAATCAGAGACAGCGGCCGCTTGGCCAGCATATCCGGGAAACCGGCCACGCGCAGCCGCTCCGGCGCGATGAAAAGGAACTGCAGCTTGCCGCGCAGGTAATCCTGGCAGGCCAGGCGCAGGTCGGCGCGCGGGCGGCCGGAATGGATGCGCTCAACCGCAAAGTGCCGCTCCTTGAGTTTGGCCACCTGGTCTTCCATCAGAGCAATGAGAGGGCTGATCACGAGCGTGGTCCCACCGCGGGCAATTCCCGGCAACTGATAGCACAGCGACTTGCCGGACCCGGTGGGCATCACCAGCAAAACGTCCCGGCCTTCGATGGCCGCGCGGCAGACGGCTTCCTGGTTCGGCCGGAAAGAGGTGAAGCCGAAAGCGCTGCGCAGGAGATTTATCAGGTCGTCGGTTGGCATGGGTACGGTCCTGATCACTTTAGTGTTCGGCAGGGACTGGGGCCAGCTTGCGCATTTTGCCACGGCGGCCTTGATGGTTTGCCTTACATACCCCATTTTACCTTACACTTTTCCCTGCGTAATTGTTGATTCCTTTCGGGTACAGGACGAGCTGATTTGGACCCGTGCCGTGCCAGTCGAGCCATCTGGATTTCAGGCAACCTTAAAATTCGGCACAGATCACGCCCTTCGTGATGGCTCGTGCAATCCGGTTCCGGCTCAAGATATACTGATGGCCGCCGGACTCTTTCTGTCCGGCCAAAGCAATTGCGTCGCCGCATTCGTTCCAGCAGGCTGCTGAAACACTCGCGAAACTTGTTATTCCGAGGAACCGTAGGCGGCGAGGTATCTCGTCCGGGATCATAACTTCGGAGGTTTGACTTTGAGACGCCGAGAATTCGTAAGAGGTCTCCTGGCCGCAGGCGGAGCGCTTGCATGCCATCCCCGCCTTGAATTTGGAGCTGTGACCCCGGCTCCTGGCGAGGTCAAGCGGGTGCTGGTGGTCTTCATGTGCCATCTGGACGTGGGCTTTACAAACACTCAGGCGGCCGTCATCAGCGAATACTTTGACCAGTATTTCCCCGCGGCGATGCGAGTTGCAGACACGATGCGGCAATCGGGCGAGGACCGCTACGTCTGGACGACTGGCTCGTGGCTTCTCTACGAATATCTCGACCACCTTGTGGGGGCGGAACGAACCCGGGCGGAGCAGGCGGTCGGGAGGGGTGATCTGGCCTGGTTTGCCGTGCCCTTCAACTGGCAGACGGAGATGCTGGATCGTTCCATGATCGAAGGCGCACTGGGAATCTCTCAGGCGCTTGACCGACGCTTTGGCCGCAAGACCGTCGGCGCAAAGATGAGCGACGTTCCGGGGCATACTCGGGGGCTGGTCGCGCCTCTTGCCTCGAGTGGCGTCAAGCTGCTCGACATCGGCGTGAATGGAGCCAGCACGGTCCCTGAGGTCCCACCGCTCTTTGTCTGGAAAGAGCCGGAGGGCGCCTCGGTCATCATGATGTACCACCATGGCTACGGCGGGGTTCTAAAGGTTCCGGGCTCGGACCTTGCGGTGGACCTTGAGGTGCGCAACGACAATGGCGGGCCGCACTCCATCGCTGAGGTCCGGAAGATTTATGCGGAGCTGCGAAAGCGATTTCCCGGCGCAAAGGTTACCGCGGCGAATCTCAGTGAAGTCGCCCTGGCCGCGGATCCCTACAAAAGCAAGTTGCCGGTGGTGACGCAGGAAATCGGTGACACCTGGATTTACGGAGTGGCCAGCGATCCCGTCAAAGTGGCGCGCTATCGCGAGGTCATGCGGCTGCGCAAGGAGTGGGTTGAACGGGGAAAGTTCCAGGTTGGAGACCCGACTGACATCCAACTGCTGCTGCGTCTGCTGCTGGCGCCGGAACATACCTGGGGCGTGGACACGAAGCGGCTGAAGGACTATGTGCATTACACTCCGAAGGATCTCGCGACCGTGCTTGACAGTCCCCGTTTCCGCTGGGCGGAAAACAGTTGGGCTGAGAAGCGGAAAGACATCGACGAGGCGGTTGGAAGCTTGCCTGATGCTTTGCGTACCGAGGCCGACGCTCGAATTCGCGCTTTGCAGCCAGCCCAACCTGATCGAACAGGGCTCAGCCCGCATGCGGCGGGTTCGGAAATCGAGACGGCTCACTTTGTGGTGATGCTTGATCCAAAGACCGGCGCTGTCCATCGGCTCCACGCCAAGGGGGTGGGACGAGATTGGGCTTCTCCACGGCAGCCGCTGGGGTTGTTCGCTTATCAAACCCTTTCCGCAAAGGACTACGAGCGCTATCGCGCGGCCTACATCATTGCCAAGACCTGGTGGGCGCCCATGGACTTTGGAAAACCCGACATCGAGAAGTTCGGAGCTGAGAGCCGCGTGTGGCTGCCGGCGCTCACCGGCTGCTGGTCGGGCAAGGTTCCGGAGGGGATCCGAATTCTTGCCCAGTTGCAGATCGATGACGCCCGGGCGGAACGCTCCGGGCGTGTGGCCTGGCCGCGGGAAATGTATCTCGACCTGCTCTTCCCGGATGCGGAACCCACGGTGCAACTGAGTTTCACCTGTTTGGGAAAAGTTGCAAACCGGCTTCCGGAGGCCATGTGGCTGAGCTTTCTCCCTGCATCTACGGAACCGCGCGGATGGACGCTCGAAAAAGTGGACCAGCGCATTTCTCCCTTTGATGTCGTGAAGGGCGGCAATCGCCACATGCACGCGGTCACAAACTGCATCTTCTATAAAGACGCGCACGGACGCCTTTCGATCGAAACCCT
>JAKASH010000448.1 GCA_021828225.1 Acidobacteriota bacterium
TTCCACCACTGCCGGGTCGCCGGAGAGCTTTCGGGAAACAGTTGCTCTGCTCCAGCCACGCGCCCGCACGCTGAAGGATTTTCCCCAGGGCAGCCGGGCTTTCTTTACGGATGAGTTTGACTACGCGCCGGAGGCACGGAAGAAATTCTGGAACGATCCCTCCCTGCCCGGGCTGCTCGACAATCTGGCCGAAAGGCTCGAAAAGCTGGACTCGTTCAATCCGGAGACAACTGAGAAAATCTTGAGAGGACTTGCGGAAGAAAGCGGGACCAAGGCGGGGCTGCTCATCAACGCAACTCGCGTGGCGTTGACCGGCCAGGCCGTGGCGCCGGGTTTATTTGATGTAATGAGTGTGCTGGGACAAAAGCGTACCGTCGAAAGGCTTCGGCGGGCGAGTGAGCATCTGAGGGAGCCGGGCACGGCCAGAAACTAGGCCGAATTGGCGCCGCCGTATCGCTGGCGGCTTCATGACAACTTCTCAGATTTCTCAATTCTTTCAATGATCACAATCGCCACGGCCACCACGGTCGCCGTGATTTCCAATATGCGCTTGATCTTCTTCAGCTTTGACATAGCTTCATTCCTCGAAGGGCAACCAAAGGCTGCCTGGCAGGCTTTGGTTTTCCCCCTCCAGTCCCATTATCGACCCTCGCGCGCCCTGAGGGAAGACTTCAAGCAGCCCGTAACAACGCGGCAGGGAGAAGCGCTTCTTACCCGAGCTGCCCGGGTTGAGAAAGAGTTTGTGCCCTATCGTCAACAGGCAGGGACGGTGGCTGTGGCCAAAGACAACGACATTCGTTGCAGGATCAAAGCTTTCGAGAAACTGCGCGCATCGGTCGGGCTTCGACTTCTGAAGCACCGAACCATGGGCCCATTTCTCAACCTCTTCTTGCGATACCGGAAGCTGGTGCTGGATTTCAATCTGGATTTTCTCAAACCCCACAGTCAGCGAAGGCGGCAAATTCAGTTCGGTAGAATCCACGTTCCCCCGAACCACGCGCACGCGGGCAATGCGCTCCAACTCTTCCAGCACGGCCCTGGAACCAACATCTCCGGCGTGCAGAATCGAATCCACGCCGGCCAGCAGGCCCGGCAACTGCGGGTCGAGGTAACCGTGCGTGTCCGAAACAACTCCGATCTTCATGGTCAAAATGTCTGAAACTGCACAATCGATGTCGTGCTTGCTGATTACCGAAACATAACATAAACTGCCGCTGTGAAAAACTCGAGCTATCATCGGACAACCTACGATGCCTTGCTTGTCGGCTCAGGAGCAAGCGGCGGATGGGTAGCCAAGGAATTGACCGAAGCTGGTATGCGGGTTCTAATGCTCGAGGCTGGACCTCCGCGCATCCCGTCACGGGATTTCACAGAGCACGTCTGGCCCTATCAGTTGAAATATCGCGGCTTTGGCGATCAGCAAGCCCGGTTGACTGAACAGCCGATCCAGAGGCTCTGCTATGCCTGTGACGAATACAGCCACCAGTTTTTCGTCAATGACCATGAGAACCCTTACACGTTCCCCGTTGATAAGCCGTTCATGTGGATTCGAGGCAGGCAGGTCGGCGGCAAGACTTTCTGCTGGGCGCGGGAAAGTTATCGCTACAGCGACTACGAGTTCAAGGCTGCCAGTCGAGACGGTTACGGCCAGGACTGGCCTTTCAGCTACAAAGATCTCGAACCTTATTACGACAAGGTGGAGAACTTTATCGGGGTGAGCGGGTCACGCGAAGGTCTCCCACAGATGCCCGACGGAAAGTTCCTGCCTCCGATGAACCTTTCCTGCGGCAGCCTGCTTGCCAAGCAGGTTATCGAGAGCAAATTCGGCTGGCGAGTGATGCCGGACCGGGTGGCCAACCTGACCGTTCCCCACAACGGCCGGCCTGCCTGTCATTACTGCAATGAGTGCCAGCGCGGATGCTTTACAGCCTCTTATTTCAACAGCCCTGCCGTAACCCTGCCGGCGGCAGCAAAGACCGGCCGGTTCACCCTGCTGAGCGATGCTGTCGTCAGCCATGTGCTCGTCGATAACGAAGGCCGCGCAAGCGGCGTCCTTTACATCGATCGCGCGACCTGCGAGCATCGCGAGGCCAGGGCAAAGGTCGTCGTTCTGGCGGCGAGCGCCCTCGAGTCCACACGCATCCTGCTGAACTCGACCACGCGCCGATATCCCAACGGCCTCGGAAATTCCAGGGGAGTGCTGGGGCACTATCTGATGGACCACTTCACCATTGAGGGTGCAGGCGGCATCATGCCTTCTTTGAAGTCTTCCCTCCGCCAGCCCCTCGGCACGCCCTGCGGTTTCCTGATCCCGAAATATGCCAACGTGGGCTCCAACAAGAACAAGAACTTTATCCGTGGATACCGGTTTGACGGCGACGGGAGCCAGGAGCTTTACGGTCAGGCCTATTCGATCCGGGGATACGGCAAAGCATTTCGGGATAAGGTCCGCAGAAACATTCCTTACGGCTTCGGTATGGAGTCCCAAGGCGAGACGCTTCCGCGTTACGAAAACTACGTTACCCTGGACAAAGAAAAGAAGGATACCTGGGGCATTCCAGTTCTGCACATCAGCGCCAGCCATGGCGAAAACGAGTACGCCATGGCAAAAGCGATGAGGGAAGACGTGATGGCAATTCTCGATGCGTTGAAACTGGAAGATATGCGGGCACCGAGAAAACAACTCAGCGTATTCGGCAAGAATATCCACGAATGCGGTACAGCCCGCATGGGCAACGATCCCAAGACCAGTGTGCTGAATAAATTCAATCGCCTTCACGACGCGAAAAATGTCTTCGTGGCTGATGGCTCATGCTTCGTCACTAACAGTTGTTACGAACCGACGCTGACGATTATGGCCATTGCAGCCCGCGCCGCCGATTACATTGCGGAAGAATATCGGAAAGGCAACCTGTAAGCCGAACTGGCTTTCGCAAACGATCAGGGAACATGCGATGGAAGATAAGGACGAGAAAAAGACCAGGCGCACAGGCGATGAGGAGGCTGGGCTCTCGCGCCGGAAGTGGCTGATTGATGTGGGAAAGGCAGCCGCCCTGGCGGGAATCGCCGGAAAGACAGGACCCCTGCACGTAGAAGCGCTGACCGCGCCCGCTTCTTCGGAATCCAAGCCGGAGAGTCTTCCACCCGGTCTCTACCTCCCTTCATACGGTCATCTCGGCCACGCCCTGGAGGATGACTCGCGTTTCCGCCAGGTTCCACCCGGCTGCCCCGTGGACTTTATCCGCCCGCATAGCAAGCCGTTCGAGCCACAGTTTTTTTCTCCTGATGAATTCAAAGTAATCCACCGGCTGACGGCATTGATGCTGGGGGAAGCTCCGGCCGCGTCTGGCAAATCACCCGATGGAAACATCGTGGACGAAGTCGCCGAGTGGATTGATCTTCATACCTACAGCTTTGCCGATCTCTGTAAGGCTGCGGAACAATTGACTCCGGAGCAGATTGCCCTCGCTGAAGCATACGACGGCGCGCCGCTATTGCATCGGATCAAGACCAGCGACCCACAGAAAACCTATCGTGAAGGCCTCGCCTGGGTTGCCGAACAATCAAAGCAGCAGCGCCAGCGCGAATTCATCGAGCTTAACGAGGACCAACAGACAGCCATCCTCGACATCATCAGCGACGACCACGCGAACAAGGGCGCTGAGAACAATGGCACGCGATTCTTCCGGTTGCTCAAGAGCGACATCATTTCCGGCTTTTATACTTCCAGAACGGGCCTGAAAGAACTCGACTATAAAGGCAACCGGTTCTACGCCGAATCGCCCGGCTGTGTATTGCCCGAACATCATCACCAGAAAACCGGGCAGTAGCCTGATGCAAAGCGGTCTTATTCGTGGAGACACCGTAGTCAGTACACGGCGCCGGCCTTTCTCAGCGTTCCGTCCCCGCAAACCTTACTTGACACTTCACGCAAAGCGGCCGCAAGATGATTCATTCCTGCAGTAGTGCCAGCCCGCCGTGTGAGGGCCAGCACTGCTGCTGGCTGAAACTGCCGCGACCGTTCCTGTCGGCCGCAAGACCC
>JAKASH010000449.1 GCA_021828225.1 Acidobacteriota bacterium
GCACTATGACACACAGGAAGAGACCCCTATGATTTTCCACGTCACGCTCGATCAAGCGGAGGATGGCTGGATTGTAGCTGAGTGTCCAGCGCTACCCGGCTGCGTTTCCCAGGGGAAAGACGAAAAGGAAGCACTCGAGAACATCAAGGAAGCCATTACAGCCTGGCTGTGGGCCGAGGACCAGAAGGCCGCCTCAAACCTTGGGGGAGAGCCGGGCCGCCAGCAGATCGTCGTCGCCGTTTAGCTGGATGGGCAAACTCGCCAACATTTCCGAGTCTGTAGTAGCGCCGGTGTCCTCACCGGCGAGCTTTCCTTATTGAAAAGCCCGGCGCTGAGGACAGCGCCGCTACAATGCGCCAACCACCGCATATGCGGAAGCCGCAAGTTCGGCCCTAATCTTCAAAATGCCCGCTGACGCCGTGGAATCCGCGAAAAGCCTGTTTCAGACCCCAGCGAATCACGCGCGAGCCGTTATAGCAGTGCGACAGGATGTAGTTGCAAGTGGAGAGACAGGTGGTCGAGCAGGTTTTCTTCATCTCATCGAGCTGCTTGACGTCGAACTTGTGATCGCCCACCGATCCCCAATCGTAGGTGGCGGAATACATGGGGAAGCAGGGAGCCAGCGTGCCTTCAGGGCGAATGATCAGGTTGTTCTGTCCTGCGCGGCACGGCCAGGGCTTCACCGTTCCGCCCATCAGCTTTTTCATGTCGATCATATGCTGCTGAGGGTTGGCCATCTTGTAGCCGCACCGGCTCTTTTCCACCAGGTAATCCAGCAGGGCCTCGACCTTGGGATAATCTTCGGGCGTCAGGTAGGTGGTGTTGCCGTCAAGGTGCTTGAAGTGGCTCTGCTCGAGCATCGGCGCCTCATTCAGGTGGTAATCCGTGGCGATGCCGTTTTCGCGCGCGATCTCGGTCAGCTCCTTGACGTCGTCCTGATTGATGTGGGTGATGTTGATGTTCATCATCACCGTGTACCCGTAATGCCGCTGCCGCTTGATCAGATAGTCGAAGTAAGGCCGGATGCGGTTCAGAGCCTTGGGCAGGCCCGGTTTTTCCTCCACGCAGTCGATGGCCAGGTTGACGATTCCCACTCCGGCATCACCGATGCGGTCAATCACCTCCGGGCGCATCAGCCGACCGTTGGTTGGCAGGTAGACGTAAAAGCCCTTCTTGGCGGCGTAGTAGACCACCTTATGGACAAATCCCGGCCTCAGCAGCGGCTCGCCGCCCATCAGCGCCAGGACCCGGCAATCGATCCCATGCAGCCAGTCGATCGACCGGCGGGCGACGTCCTCGCTCATGCCTTTGACGTCGTTGTTATAGGACCAGCAGTAGTGGCAATCGACGTTGCACTTAAACTCGGTAAAAAGGTAAGCGATGATCGGCCGGAGTTCGGAGGAGTGAAGGCGGGACTTCACAAAAGGCAGTGCCCAGCACTTGAACGCCCGCATGGTGTTGATCTTGTGGTACTGCTTCTCGGTATAGTCCACGCCTTCGGGAAGCGGATTCTGCGGGAAAACGGGTTCCGGCAACGTCAGTCCCTGTGAGGCCGGCTGCGAAGGTTTAGGCTGCAGCGATGGCGGCGCCACCTGCCCTGTTTTCGGCTTCATCAGCAGATCGTGCAATTGGACATCCACGCGAACGGGTATCGAAGCGCCGGGAGTGCGCTCTAGCTTCTCAACTTCTGCCATCGAATCTCCTTTCCCTTTCCTTGCTTCGAGATAGAATTCATTCGGCAGGTGCTTTCGGTCGCGCACCTGTAAACCAACCATGTCAAGGTGCTATTTTAAGCAAATCAACGGGGCTTTTAGCCCGGTGAATACCAAGTCTTACATGTTTCCCAATATACACCCGAAAATTCTCTTTCGCATCCGGTATCACGCCGCCTGGAGCAGGCTTATTCCCCGCGTCCTGGGCAGGGCAATGGGACTGGGGAACTTCCATGGTGCTTTTCGGGGCCTTTTGCAGCCGTGGCGCGCAAACCATCACCGCGGCATCGTGCCATCCATTTGGATGCGATTCCGATCCAATTCGTTCAGGCAATTTCGACGGCTCACCCAAACCTCCCCGCCGCGCCGGAACCTCGCCCGGCCGCAGCGATCGTCTCGCCAGCCAGGATCACTTCCTCAATCTCCAGGGCGCCGGCCCCTGGGCGGAACGTCGTCAGGTTGGCAGGCTGGCCTTCCGCAACCTCACTGCAGGTTTCGAATCGCTCGAGCAGGCATGCCGGAGTAGCGGTGGCCGCACGGATAGCCTGGCCCAGGCTGACGCCGGCAAAGTCCATAAAGACTCGTAGGGCTCGGTTCATGCTGAGCGCCGATCCCGCCATGGATCGCCGGTCCGCCATAACCACTTGGCCCGTCGGCAGCAGTTCGATTTCCTGGTCCACCAGCCGATACCGGCCCGGCTCGAGCCCCGCCACGTGAACGGCATCCGTAATCAGGACGCTGCGGTCGATCCCCTTCACCCGATGAATCACCCGAACCAGGTCGCGCGGAAGGTGGAAACCGTCGCAGATGAAGCTGGCCGCCAGTTGATCGATGGCAAGCTGGGCCCACAGAGGGTTCCGGTGCCGGTCGATCATCTGCGGGCACCCGTTCCCCAAGTGCGTGCTCAACTGGGCTCCGGCCTCGGCGGCCTGGTGAATCTGCTCGGGAGTCGCATCCGTGTGCCCCATGGCCACGACCACTCCGGCCTCGCGAGCCCGGCGGATAAAGTCGAGCGCGCCCGGCAGCTCCGGGGCCAGCGTAACAATTCCAATCCGTCCGCCGGCGGCCTGTTGCAACTCGAGGAATTCCGCCCAGTCGGGCGGGCGCATCAGCTTCGGGTTGTGTGCGCCGCGCGACCCGCCCGGCGAGATGTAGGGCCCTTCCAGGTGGTAGCAGGGAGCCGACCACGCAAAACGCGGATTGGCGAGCCGGGCTTCCTCCAGCAGGCTGAAACATCGCAGCAGTTGTTCCTGGGAATTGGTAATGACCGTGGGACAGAAGGTGGTCACACCGGTCTTCCACAAAGCCGCCAGGATGCTCGCCGCCTTCGCGGCATCCAGGCTGCCATCACAAAAGTCGACCCCGGCAAAACCGTTCACCTGGATGTCAATAAACCCCGGACAGACGTAAGGCTTTTCCGCATCGGCCGGCCCCAGGCTTTGGACAGAAGCAATCCGCTCGCCCTCAATCTCAATCCGAGCCAGCCCCTTGTCAACGATATTGGCAATTAATTCCATGCTTCCCCTCAATATAATTCCCCGCAGCCGGTAGCCACGGTCAGTGCTTTTCTGACCGTGGGCCCTATCCCTTGAAGAACCTAAGGTCAAACCCAACTACGATTTAACCGTGGTTACCCTCGGCGCTTTGCAAGCTTGACATAGCCGTACAAAATTTTATCGCATTCTACGAGACAAATGACATATGCGATAGGTCACAGCGAGCTGTGATTCGACGCACAGCTATTCTGCCGGATTGTTCTATGATTCTTATGTTGGGTAGTGTAATTCCGCGCCGCGAGCGCGGATGAAGGTTGTGCCGCTGCCGATGCGGGTCGGTGGTTGCCGAACGCCAGCGCCAGGCGGAGGCGGCAAATCGCAGGATCAAAAGGTAGGCCATCATGATGAACTTTCAGTTGATACCGGTGTTATCTCACAGCAATGGAAGCAGCGCTCAGGTTCCGGCCAAGCCTTCACGAAGCTTTGCAGAAACCTTGAACGAGCTGGTGGTCGTCGTTTTCTTCAGCTTGGGCCCGGCGCTGGGGGCGGCGATCTTCCTGCTCTGGTTCGGCGGGCTAATGTGGGGCCTGATCTCCTCCTTCTTCCGCTAAACGTTCTTCCAGAAGCAACTTGGCGATCTTGCAGAGGATTGCAAGTTAGAGCGCAGTCGGCTGTAGCGTCGGTGTCTCCGACGGTCAGAGTCCAATAATTGGACCCCGCCGGCGCACTTCGTCGCTGAGAACAGCGCCGTCACAGGAAATGCGGTCGCTGGAACTGGTAATCCACGTAAGATAACTTTGAAATTCCCCGGTCGCTTATACACTTCAGGGCAG
>JAKASH010000450.1 GCA_021828225.1 Acidobacteriota bacterium
AAAGGCTTGACAATCGTACGCTATTGTGCTAGTCTTTTTTTTCTGGGCTTTGCTGTGCACGGGCACCTGTGTCCTGCGGCGTTTGCCCGGGGTTTGTAGAACCGGGCCGTGTTAAGGCAGCGAACGTTGCGGCGCGAAGGCGAGTCAAATCGAGCCGGGTTGGTAGCCGCGACACGGCTTTTTGTGTCGCGGGCTTTTCCGCGGGTGGCAGGCAGAAGCCGCAACGTTAGAACTGCGAACGTTGCGGTACAAAGGCATGCCACCCTGAAGGATGGCGCTACAGGTAAGGCACGTGCCCTTGGCGTGGGCCGCTTGTAGCCCCCCGACCGGCCGGGACGGGTTATGCGTGGGTTACAAGGGAAAGGCCGCAACGTTAGACGGCGAACGTTGCGGTACAAAAGCGGGCGCCGCGAAGACGTGAACAGGGGCGCGGCGAATAAGATGACCGTGATAGGCTACAACACGGCAAGGAAACTCCTGGGGAATGGCGTTGCAAGGCCGTTTTGCACGGCCAGAACAGAAAAAAGAATTCTTTTTTTGAAAAACGAACCGGGGAAGTTGTTGAAAACAATGAATGAGCCCAAAAAAACGAACCGGAAACGAAGCGGAAACGAAGCTACCGAAGTTGTTGAAAACAAACAAAAGGCCGAAAAAACGAACCGGAAACGAACCGGAAACGAACCGGGCCAAGTTGGTGAAAGCACAAGGCCGCCAAAAAACGAACCGGAAACAAACCGGAAGTCGTTGCCCTGGATTCGAGTCTGTCTGTGCGTAAGCCTGCTTATGTACGCTAGTCACTGATCGGCCGCCGGCCCGTGAGTTCAGGCGGCCTGGCAACCCCGTCCGATGCGTTGGGAAAAAGTATGCGGCGCCTGCAAAAGGGACTTTCCAAAATCTTGACTCGGGTGGGATACTGAAGGTAACCGTCGGCCTGTGCACACGAGTGGTTGAAACTACGCAGGTGCGGCAGACGTCTAAGAGCGCTGAGGGGCGCTTGGTTCCCTATTGATCATGCGAAGGTGAAGGCCCCCGTGAATTATTAGACGACCAAGAGGAGAGTCTATGTCGGACAAGGAAGATAAGCAACGCGATATCGGGCACGCGATGTTTGGCTTTAATGAACCGCGGCCATCCCAGGGTGCCCCCAGCCAGCCATCCCCGGCTTCGCAGACCGGCGCGCCGCAAGCCGGCCCTGCGCAGGGAGCGAATCAAGGTTTTCCGGGACCCGGGCAGCCTCCGCAGGCGCCGCCGGGACAGCCTCAATACATTTACGTTCAGGCGCCACCCCCGCCGCCGGCGCCTCCCGCCGCACCGGCCCCATCGGCGAGTAAATTCCTCGTAGGGCTGCTTGCTCTGCTGGTGATTCTCGCCGGAGTGAACCTCTACCTGGCTTTGAGCCAGCGGTCCCAGTTCGGGAAAGCTCTGGCAATGCATAGCAACGAGCTGACCCTGCTGACGCGCCGGATGAATTCGAGCGACGATCAGTACGCCCAGTTGAGGGCACAGTTCGATGTGACAAGCCAGAAGCTGGGTATGACCCAGCAGGAGCTGGCGCGCGCCCGCCAGCTTGCCGCGAACATTCAAAAACAGCAACGGGCGTCCGTGCAGCAGTTGAATCAAGCGATTGAACAGAAGGCCAGCTCGCAGGATCTCAACAAGCTCCAGTCAGAGGCGAACAGCAAGTTCGGCACGCTTTCGACCGATGTTGCAGGAAACAAGAAGGACCTGGAGGCCACTCAAGCGGCTCTGACGGGCGCCAAAGGCGAGCTGTCCGGCGCGATCGCCCGGACGCACGACGAACTGATCGCCCTCGCTCATCGCACGGACCGTGACTATTTTGAATTCAGCCTGCCGAAAAAGCACGCCCGCAAGAAAATCGGGGGCGTCATGATCGAATTGCTGAAAACCAACCAGAAACAGAACCTTTACACGATCGATCTCTTTTTCGATGACAAGCGCACCATGCGCAAAGACCAGGCGCTGGACGAACCCGTCTTCTTCTACGTCCAGGGAGCTTCAAGCGCGCTGGAACTGGTGGTGAACAAGCTGAATAAGAACCAGATCAGCGGGTATATCAGCACACCGAAAGGACTCTTTCCAAACACTCCAAGCGTGCTTTCCACTCGGCCGTCGTAGACACGGTGATCTGTGGCGAGACCCGGTTGCTCGCCGGTCAGCGATGGGGGTTTTGTGGACCGGAAAGGCTTGCCAGCAGGAAAGGCGTCCGTTCTCAGGTGGACGCCTTCCCGCCAGGGGATGCGAGGGGCTGCTACTTGCTGACAACTGGCGTGTGGGCTTCGAGGACCCGAGCCAGTTCGCTGTAAGGCCGCGCTCCGATGAGCTGCTCGGTGACCTTTCCATTCTTGATCAAGAGCAGCGTGGGAATGGACCGGATGCCGAACTTGCCGGCCAGTTCCGGCGCTTCGTCTACGTTGACCTTGGCGAAGCTGAACTGGTTCGTATAGTTTTCTGCCAGCTTTTCAAAGGCGGGCTCCATGGCTCGGCAAGGCGCGCACCATTCCGCCCAAAAGTCCACAAGGGTCGGTTTTGGGTCGTTTTCAACGGTGTGCCATTGCTCGATGTTCAAATGCTTGATGTTTGACATTTCTTGGTGTCTCCTCAAATTAACCTGCTCTTCTTAGAGATGCACCTCGAAGGAAAAAGTTTCGGCAGGAAAGCACCGGAGACGAAGTAATCAACCCGCGCTTGCCGTGGTCTCCGGCAGCCGCGTATTCACGCCCGCGAGGGCGGCAGGAGGAATCGATGGCGAATAGATGGCTCTTCAAGTCCGATCCGGAACACTATTCCTATCAGGACCTCACGCACGACAAGAAGACCGTGTGGGACGGGATCTCGAACAACCTTGCTCTGAAGCACCTTCGAAATGTGCGCCGGGGCGACGAAGTGATGATCTACCACTCGGGCGGGGAACGGTCTATCGTCGGATTGGCGGAGGTGCTGAGCGATCCTTATTCCGATCCGAAAAAGAAGGAATCGCGGCTGGTGGTGGTCGATATCCGGGCGCGTGGAGAGATTCCGCGGCCGGTCGGATTGGATGAAATCAAGAAGCATGCTGAACTGAAGGATTTTGACCTGGTCCGTCTGCCGCGTCTGTCGGTTATGCAGGTGTCGGACAAACAATGGGAAGCGTTGCTCGCTTTGGCCAAAGGGTAAGCGGACAGCGATGTTATACAGGCTGCTCTTGAGCATTCCATGATGACTAAATGTGGCTCTTCTGTTCGGGAACTCGAAAAGCTCCAGCAAAAGGTTATTCGGTGCACGCTCTGCCCGCGCCTGGTGCGATACCGCGAGAAGGTCGCGCAGGAGAAGCGCCGGATGTTTCGTGACTGGGAATACTGGGGGAAGCCGGTGCCCAGTTTTGGCGACCCGCAGGCGGAACTGATGATCGTGGGGCTCGCGCCGGCTGCTCATGGAGCGAACCGCACTGGCCGGATGTTCACCGGCGATCGTTCTGGAGATTTCCTCTTCCGCGCTCTCTATGAGGCAGGATTTGCCAGCCAGCCCGAATCGCACGACCGGAACGATGGATTGCGGCTCCATCGATGCTACATTACTGCAGTGTTGCGTTGCGCCCCGCCCAAGAACAAGCCGCTGCCGCAGGAGCTGAGAAATTGCCAGCCTTACCTGGAGAGCGAGCTTGAACTTCTCGGCCGGCTTCGCGCCGTCCTGGCGCTCGGTCGAATCGCTTTTGACCGATATCTCAACGTGATCAAAGAGCAGGTGGATCTGCCTCCGCGCTCGAAGATGCGATTTGCTCACGGAGCCAGTTATGCCTTGCCGGGCGAACTGCCCCGGCTGTTTGCATCCTACCATCCCAGCCAGCAGAACACCCAGACGGGCAAGCTGACGCCTGCGATGATGCATAAGGTGCTGCTGGACATCGACAAGTACCTTCGAGCGTCCGGGTGATCTAATGCTAATCCATCAGCATGCCGCCGTTCACTTCCACGGTTTCTCCCACGATGTAGCTCGCGGCCGGCGATGCCAGGAACACAATCACGCTGGCAATTTCT
>JAKASH010000451.1 GCA_021828225.1 Acidobacteriota bacterium
TCACCGCTTCCGCCGCTGGCCAAGCCATGGGGCGGGGCGGTTGGGGTGACAAGACTCATACCCTCGAGGCCATTATGGACCTTGACTCGCGGAGGACGCAAAGGTCGAGAAGGCGAGGCTCAACCCAATGATCGAGCCTGAAGAATTCGCACGGGCAAAATCTGAGAGCGCGACCGCTAGCGAGTTCGAGGAGAGGAAATCCGGGGAGGAACGCCGTGGTCCGTAGGATGATCTTCCAGAATGTCATCCACCGACCCATCCGAACCATGGTGAGCGTGCTCGGTATCGCCGTCGAGGTCGGGATGGTGATGTTAGTGGTGGGCCTAACGCACGGCATGCTGCGCGCTTCCGCCAAGCGGATTGGCGGGCTGGGCGCCGACGTGATGGTGGAACCGCCCAACGCTTCCATATTCATGGGCTTGACGAGCGCGCCCATGCCCATCAAGCTGGGCGACTATTTTGGCCGGCTCGAGCACGTTCGGGCGGTGACGCCGGTCATTTTCCAATTCACCACCGCTGGCGCGAGGCTGATCTGGGGCATTGATCCGAAGAGCTGGAACCGCGTCACAGGCGGGTTTGTCTATCTGCAGGGCGGAGCGTTGGCCGCTCCTTACGACATTCTGGTGGATAACTACTACGCCCGGCAGGACCACATCAAGGTGGGCCAGACGTTGAACCTGCTAAATCACGACTTCCGCGTGGTCGGGATTGTGGAGCATGGCAAAGGATCGCGCCTTTTTATTCCCATCGAGACAGCTGAGCATCTGGCCGGACAGCGGGCAAGAGCGTCCGTTTTCTTTATTAAATGCACCAGCCCCGGCTACACTGCTGACGTGGTCAGCGAAATCAAAAAGCTGGCCTCAAACTACGCTGTCTTCTCGGTGCGGAACTACATGTCTCTGCTGACTTCGAACGACCTTCCCGCGCTCACCGACTTCATTATGGTGATAATCGGCATTGCGGTGATCATCGGATTCTTGGTCATTTTCCTTTCGATGTACACCACCGTCGGGGAGCGCACGCGGGAGATCGGGATTCTGAAATCCCTCGGAGCAACCCAAGCGTACATCATTGGACTGATCCTTTTGGAGGCGGGCGCGCTTTCGATCGTAGGTATCATTGTTGGGTACGGGGGCACTTGGGCCGGGTGGAAGCTGATCGAGGACGTCTTCCCGACCCTTACGGTCGAATTGACCCTCCGTTGGGCAGCCTGGGCGGCCCTTTTGGCCTTGGGCGGGGCCCTTCTGGGCTCCTTCTACCCGGCGCTGCACGCGGCGCGGCTTGATCCGGTAGATGCCCTCGCGTACGAATAGCTCTCGCCTCTCCCGCCACCGGATGTTGATGATGAACTCATGAGTTGTTGAAAGCATGGAGCGGGGGACGGGGATCGAACCCGCGACGTCCAGCTTGGGAAATTGAAGTCCGATTGCCAACAAAGAACTTAGGCGTTCATCAGGTTGAACCTTGGCTATATAAGACCATCCATTTTCGGGTGTTTTTCCCACAGCGTCCCAAAAGGAATAATTTGGAATACAGAAGAGCTCAATGGACCGCGGCATCGAATCGAATTAAGGGAAGCTCGCCGGCCCTTGCTGATTCCGCGCTCGGGGCTCATTGACCATTGTCACCTATCTGGGTACAATCGTTCCCATAATGAGTACACCGCACCCGAACTCTAGCCTCTCTTCGGCGTTATTCGGTCAGACGCGCATGGCTATCCTGGCTTTGCTATACGGCCATCCCGGCGAGTCGTACTATTTGCGCCAGCTTGTCCGGTCGGCAGGCCTCGGGCTCGGGGTAGCACAACGTGAAGTGAAACGGCTTAGCGACGCTGGAATCATTCGTCGGTCAGTCAGCGGCAACCAGGTGTTCTATCAGGCAAATCCAGACTGCCCGATTTTTCCTGAGCTCAAAGGACTTATAGTAAAGACGGCCGGAGTTGCCGACGTGCTTCGGCTGGCACTTGCGCCCTTGGCAGGCCGTATCCAGGTGGCGTTCATCTATGGCTCGGTCGCCAAGCTAATCCAAAGAAACAGCAGCGATGTGGACGTAATGGTTGTGGGCGAGCCTGCCTTTGGCGAAATTGTGTCGGCGCTCGGAGGCGCTCAGGAAACTCTAGGGCGAGATATCAACCCAACCGTCTATTCGCGCACCGACTTTCGATCAAAGGTCAAGGCGGGTCATCATTTCCTGACAACAGTTCTCAAGGGAGAAAAGGTCTTCCTCATTGGGGATGAGCATGAGCTTGCAAGACTGGGTACGAAGCGGCTGGGCAAGCCAGCATAGATCCAGCCCCGAAGAAATTCAGAGACTCCTGGCTCTCGCTGACCGGGACCTGGCAAGCTGTGCCGCCAAAGGGCTCGTGACGGATTGGCGGTTCGCGATTGCATATAATTCTGCCTTGCAGTCTGCCACTGCCGCGCTCGCTGCGGCCGGCTACCGCGCTGGTCATGAGGCTCACCACCGCCGCGTGATCGAGTCTCTTGAATTTACCATCGGGGCCACTCGTGAACAGATTCGCCGCTTCGACGCCTTTCGCAAGAAGCGTAACATGAGCAGTTATGAGATGGGCGGTGCCATCTCGGAAAAAGAGGCTGAAGAGATGGCGGCGTTCGCATTTGACCTTCGGGAGCAGGTCGAGCGGTGGATTCGCAAAAACCATAACCAACTCCTGCAATAGCGCGGAAGACCAATCAGCCAACTACGGTGTTTTTTCCTTTGCGCCAATTCGCGTACAACAGGTCGAGGTGAAAGCGGTGCTGCATATCAAGAAAGAATTTCTTGCCAACCTCATCTCGCACATTAACAGGAAAGATTGGTGGCACGTTCCACCGTTAGATGCCAAGGCGTATCAAAAACCCGGGAAATTTCTTGCTTCGAGCTTTGCTGAGGCAGAACTGTATGGCAGGCCGCTCGACTTACCCCAGAAGGTCACCATCACAAACCCACTTATCGGTGACGAACCAACTGTATGCCGGGATCTGTTTGGCGAGGTTATTTCCGTTCCTGAACCTGGCGACCGCTCCTTCCTGAAGAAGAGGTTGGCTCTTGACGCACGGATCAAACGCGCTGCTTCAGGCCGGGATACGATTCAATTGTAATCATGCATCCTACAACTTTCGGTGTCTTCAAGAAAACGGGTAGGATTCCGCGAAGTCTCGAGCTGAACATACTCAATCTGCATAATCGGCAATCTCCATTGCGCTCCCTCCGCTCTCCAGCGAAGGTGGATTGATTAGGAGGTGGCAGGATGCGCCGCTTACGGGCAAGTGCTGGAGGTGTAAGCATTTCATAAGGGCACGTGGATACGACTGTAAAACACGAGTGCCTGTGCCGCTATATCGATTGCTCATTTCGAAGTAAGAGAAAGGATCAATTCCCGCACGGGATGTCTCGCCGCTCTTCCCGTGCCGGCACCCTTGTCGGTTCCGCCCAAGGTACTAAACCTACTTTGAACTGCCCTCTCGAACACGCGAAAATGCTCGAAGGCAAGGTCGCGAACAATATCTCCTGAAAGCCCATTTGAACATTCGCCTTCCGGAAAGCTGACGATCGCTCTTGAATGCCTAGCGGCAATCTTGTCAAGCAGGTCCTGAAGTGCGGCACGGGATTCACCGACGACACTGTATCGCGAGCGTGGCCTCAATGTCCGGTCAGGGTAACGGCCCACACCAGAAACCGGCCCAGGCTCGCCGCTTGCTATTGATTCCAGCACGTGATAGAAGCGGCTGTAATGAACTCCTGAATACGGCGGATCAATGAAGACAAGGTCACTCTGCCGAATGTCTAATGCAACCTCATTTGCATCTGCCGTCTGAACTTGCCCTCTCTTCAGTGCGAATTGCTCCGACAGACTAGCGAAAGACGACCTGGTGAGTGCCACGATGTCCTTATTCCACGCCTGGCGGATAAAGGGCTCCGCCCGCTGGGACGGCTGGAGTGGCTGGGCCGTGTGGCCGGGCGATGCCGCACACTTGCTTGCTGCATGCAGGAGAGCCGCAAGCGCGACAGTCGGCACCGGTTCTTCTTCGGG